>JACZVF010000214.1 GCA_022572805.1 Chloroflexota bacterium | reverse complement strand
AAAGGCCTCCCAGTTGCTTTGCGTCAGCTTTACCCTGGTCCGGTCGTCTGCGAGAACCGTAAACCGGACTTCGACCTGGCTGTCGGATCTTTTTTCTTCTGAGGGGTGCGGTATATGAAAATCCATTCCAAGAAAATCATGCGGGTCGAAGGTCGTGATCGTTCCCCAGAGGACCTCGGTGTCGTCGGAGCTTACCTCCACTATCTGTCCACCCTGTCTCGCATCTACCCTCAACGAGTTAACCTTCTGGCCGCGCATAACTGATTGTGAGAAGCTTTCGAAAGGCCACCAGCTGTCCATTTCCTTGATGAACACATTGAAGGCAGTCTCCTGGCTACATGGGACTTCTATCGTCTTGACTATGGGGTCTAGCATCAGTCTCTCCTATTTTTTTATCGCTGTTCAGGCGGCGGGTGATTTGGGCGCTGTAAGCGGATAGCGCGTCCGACCAGAAGCTGTCCAGGTAACCCCGCAGCTCTTGCAGGCCTTCCCGCCGGACTGAATACAGGCGCCGGTTCCCTCTAGGCTCGACGCTTACCAACTGGGCGGCCTCCAGCACTCTCAGGTGTTGGGAAACGGCGGGTCTGCTCACAGGCTCTGCCAAAGCCAGCTCACCCACGGTCTTGGGTTGTACCCGTAGAGCCTCGAATATGTGCCGCCGGGTGGGGTCTGCCAGCGCCGTAAACACAAGTTGGTAAGTCATGACTTACCAACAATTACAGCACATGGTTAGATCTGTCAACCGTGGTGCGTGAACATCGAATTGAACAAAGGGGGCAGATGGGTGAGAATCAAAGTGTAATGGCATGGGAGGACCTTCGCGGTGAAGCGCCAACGACAAAGGGCACGTGTGGGCGGGTGGGAGGCGGTGGCGCCCTAGCCTACCCTCGCCAGCGCCTCGTCGAACAGCACGATGTTCTCGGGGTCGGGCACCAGTTCGCCCGTCTCCAGTTTCTTGACGATTTTGACGGCCTCCTCGTTCATTGGCGTGGGCACGCCGGCCTCTTTGCCTTTGCGGGCGATTAGACCGTTGATGTAGTCTACCTCGGTCTTGCGGCCCTTGAGGATGTCCTGCTGGAAAAATGACCTGGCCTCCAACCCCTCGGTCCGTGCGCTTTTTGTAAAACTCGCCACCAGCTTGTCCGGCGACTCGATGGCCTCCTCCATGGACAGCCCGAACACAGGCTCCATGTTGTAGCCCAGCGCCTTGCCTACCGCAAGCGTCTCCGCGCCCAGCGCCAGGCAGCATCTTACGCGCCTTGGGTCGTCCATGACGATGGCCGGGCCCGCTCCGGAAATTGCGCACACGGCGGCCGTAATGGAATTGAAGGTCAGCTTGGACCAGCGTTTGCCCCAGAGATTGCCGGTGACCTCTGTCTTGCCTACGTCATTTAGAATCTCCTGAAGCTCCAGCAGGCGCGGCGTGATCCGGCCGTGGGACTCTCCCAATGTGAACGTCGTGTGCTCCATTGCGGTGTTGCGCTTCAGGCGCCCCGGCTCGAAGACCTCCGAGGACATGGTGACGACGCAGCCCACCTCTCTGGTCTGGCCAACCAGCGGCGCAACCCACTCGTCGTTGATGCTGTTCTGCGCCGAGATGAGGACCCCGTCGGACTTCAGGTACGGCACTATGAGCTGCGTCATCCACATGGAGTCGTATGACTTGCACGCCAGGAATACGATGTCGAACTGTTCGGTTATGTTGCAGACCTCGTGCAGGTGCAGGGCGTGTACCCGCACGGTGAAGTCCTCTTCGCGAGTGGCCATGTGCAGGCCAACGTCATTCATGGTGTTCACATGGTCCGGCCACTGGTCGATTATGGTTACGTCGTGGCCGGCCTTGGTCAGCAGTCCCGCGATGGTGCTGCCGGTCCCGCCGGTGCCGATGACGGCTATCCTCTTGTCGCTGATTTCGTGCCTCCTGAATTGCCAAATATGGGTCTGGAAACTAGGTCTAATTCAAGGCCGGTCCTTCGACAAACTCAGGACGAGCGGTTTTAGCAGGTTACGTTCGTGGTGAGTGCCGATATCATCGAGCATCCTCGACGGGTCGGGACTTGTCGAACCACAGCGCCCCCATATTCGTTCTCGGTGCGCAACGCACCCAACGCTAATCATCCGTTGGCAAGAAGCGACCCCCTAGTCCTCCACCAGTGCTACGGCCCTGGTCGGCCCGCCGTGAGCGCCCCTGACCTTGAGCGGCAGGCCTATGAAGGTGAAGCGCTTGTTGGCCACCTGGTCCAGATTGGCCAGGTTCTCGTAGTGGGTTATGCTGTTGGCGCGGCACATCATGTGGCAGGGGTACGTCTTGCTGATGGGGTTGTCCGGCGTCGGGGTGTCTATTCCGAAGGTCTTCACGCCCTTGTCTACG
This sequence comes from Chloroflexota bacterium, assembly GCA_022572805.1. Lineage (GTDB taxonomy): Bacteria > Chloroflexota > Dehalococcoidia > Lucifugimonadales > JADFKI01 > Casp-Chloro-G4. The sequence continues at coordinate 2,742 of JACZVF010000214.1, read as the reverse complement.
ATCCACTGGCTGGCCGACGCGCCCAGGCCGGGGAAGTCGGTCAGGTATTGAGGAGTGTCCTTTAGCCTGTTGAAGGTCCCTGTGTAGAACAGCACGATGTCGCCCCGTCGCAGTTCTTGTCCGGAATTGGCGAGCGCCTCGTCCAGGTCGGAGGCCTCGATGTCGGTTTCCGGCGCAAACTTCGACACGTCAAGGCAGATGGCGTCGCCGTAGAAGAGGTCCAGCGGCATCTGGTCGATGGTGAGCGCGTTGGGGTCGGGGTTGAAGTGGCTGAAAGAGTCCACGTGAGTCGGACCGTTGTCGTTCATCATGAACCCCCACGTCTGGAACGAGAAGCCGCCCTCGAATCTTAGAGCCGTCTCTTCGTGGGTGACGTGCTGAAATGTCACGGTCTTCAGGTGGCCAGGGTATACGTTCATACCCTCGAATATGTCGATGGAAAGGTCGATTAGGCGTGCCATGCTTTCCTCCTATGATAGTGCGAGTGAGCTTGAGAGGCGGTCACCATTCGGCGAACGTCGATACGGCAAAAACTTCAGTAGCTCACCAGTCCGGCGGAAACGTTCAGGTCTTCCCCGGTGGTGGAGCCGGACCGGTCTGACGCAAGGTACAGCGCTGCGGCTGCGACGTCGGACGCGGGCACCAGCCGATTTAGCGGCGAACCGCTGGCAAGCTCCGTCCTGGCCTGCTCAGGCGTAATGCCTCGCCCTTCCGCCTGCTGCTGAATGACCCACTCGATGCGTTCGCCCTCCACAGCGCCGGGCGAGATGACGTTGACGCGTATGCCGTAAGGCCCCGTCTCCAGCGCCAGCGTCCGCGCCAGGCCCACCAACGCCATCTTGCCGGCTGCATAGGGCGACCGGCCCCACAGCGGACGCTTGCCGGTCATGGAGCCAATGATGACGATGTTGCCGGACCGACGCTCGATCATGGCCGGAAGGAAGGCCCGGCAGCACAGGTAGGTGCCTTTCACGTTGATATCGAAGGTCTCGTCCCAGTCGTCAGGCTCGATCTCCCACATCACAGAGGACACGCCGCCGATGCCGCTGTTGTTCACCAGCACATCCACCCGGCCGTAATGGGCCAACGACTGACCGGCCATGTCTCGAACGCTGTCCGGCTGGCTGATGTCACAGGTGACGACCAGGCCCTTTTGGCCGATCTCCTCGATCATGGCCTGGGTCTCCTGCAGCGCCGACTCGGTCCGCGATGTCAGAACAAGGTCTGCGCCCTCGCGGGCGAATGCCAGCGCCAACTCGCGCCCGATTCCCCGCCCCGCGCCGGTCACCACCACGACCTTGTCCCTCATCGTCATTTGCTGATCTCCATTTCGGTCTCGTCTGGATTACGAGAGCTGTTTAGGGACTGTACCCGCTATGCCATCGGCACAAGACATAACTGTAATGACATTCCGTCCGACACCTCAAATAGAATTAGGTCGGACTCCGAATCCTCGGAGAGCCCAACCGATGAATCTAGGGCCGATGCCTTCGTCACGGTCAGGGCGCCTGACATTCCTCATTCCGTCCGATGCGGCGGACTCCTGTCGGAATGGCAATTTGCTGGGGCAACCTGTGAACGCAAAGGCCATACAAATCCTAACCGTTTCGGTGTTACATCTTTTGGCGCAGCGCCGGCAAAAGCTTCGATCTCGTATTGTATTGAACCCACGACAACTTCTGCAGACCGATTACGCCTCGCATATACAATCCAAAATTCAATGCTCCATGACGGTGCCGCCGTTGATGTTTATGGACTGGCCGGTAATCCATGAGGACGCCTCTGTGCACAGGTAGGCGATGAACGCGCCGACCTCGTCGTCGGTGCCGTTTCTGCCGAGAGCAGTGCCCGCTGCGCGCTGGTTCCAGAATTCATCTCGCCCGTAGAAATCGGTGCGGGAGGTTGCCGTGGTACCGGGACACACGCAGTTCACGTTGATGCCGTGCGGTCCTAGCTCGCGGGCCATGGACTGCGTCATCCCTATGAGGGCGAAGCAGGCGGCGTTGTACGCCAGAGTGTTGGCGGTGCCGCGTTTGCCGGCAGCCGACGAGAGGTTGATGATTTTGCCTCCCTCTCCCCTGTCAATCATGGTGCGCGCGGCCGATTGCGAGCAGAGAAAGGTCCCTTTCACCTTTACGTCCTGCACCCGCTGGAACATCTCGGGAGACACCTCGATCAGGGGGCCTAGAGCCGGCTCCATGGCGTACGCCGCGTTGTTCACAAGAATGTCGATGCGTCCCAACTCCTCTAATGTCCTGTCCACCATGCTCTGGACCTCCGCCGGGTCCGAGACATCCACCACCAGCGGCAGCGCGCGGCCGCCCTCCGCTCTCACCTGTTCGGCTGTGCTCTCGACATCATGCCACCCGGCGGCCTTTTCGTCGTCGGGGTACCTGTCAGGACTGCGGCCCGTGCCCGTCACCACCACGTCGGCGCCCAACTTTGCCAACGCTACCGATGCAGCCCGGCCTATGCCTCGAAGCCTTCCTGCCCCCGTTACTATCGCTACTTTCCCTTGGAGTTCCTTCTCGCTCAAATGTCTTGTCCTATCGATCGGCTATTGGACGTACCAATCGCCGGCCCCCCGAATTAGTCGTTCCAGAGTGGTTCGCCCGGAAATCCAGAATTTCATATGAAAACGGCTGCGAGCATTGCTGCAATTGTCAGTTCGTCGCCCGGCCATGTACAGAGCGCCGTGTTTGCATGAAATATCGTGCGACGTTCTCCCCGCTGCGGCGGCGT
>JACZVF010000033.1 GCA_022572805.1 Chloroflexota bacterium | reverse complement strand
AATCCGGCGCGGCGTCCGATCCCAACCGGCTAGACTGTGTCATCGTCACCTCGCCTTATTAGCACCACTTCGTCTTTGCCATCCACCTCGCTTATGCGCACGCGTACCTCCTCGTCTGAAGAGGTGGGAACGTTCTTGCCTACGTAGTCCGGACGGATGGGAAGCTCCCGGTGTCCGCGGTCCACCAGCACAGCTAGCTGAATTTCCTTTGGCCTGCCGAAGTCGTTAAGAGCGTCCATGGCGGCGCGGATGGTGCGGCCTGTGTAGAGCACGTCGTCAACGATGATGACCTTACGGTCCTGGATGTCCACTGGGATGTCGGTCTTTCGCATCACGGGCCTTGCGCCCCCGGCCAGGTCGTCACGGTAAAGGCCGATGTCCAGGGAGCCGGCGGCAACGTCCTTGCCCTCGAACTCGCGTATGTAAGCGGCCAGCCGGGCAGTAAGGTGCACGCCCCGGGTGTGTATGCCAATAAGCACGACTCTTTGAACGCCGCTGTTGCGCTCGAGAATCTCGTGGGAAATTCGCACAAGGGCACGACGAATCTCGTCCGCGCCAAGGATCTTCCGTTCCTGTTTGGCCTGGGTCATGGAGCTATTCCGCCTGCCTGAATATGGCCAACAAAAAAACCTCTCACCCACTGGCAAGAGGCCCATCGTTGTGTGCGGAAGCCGACCCGTTCTGTGAAAGTCGGTCAGTACCCGCCATCCCTTGCCAGCCTCACCGGACTGAGTTAAAGGGTCGCTGCAAATTGTTATGTTCTTGGTTGCATTGTAAATCCACGAGACGCCATATTCAAGTGAATGGTCCGCGAATGTGGCCGGAAAAGCGAGACCTGAAACCTTCCGGACAAGCTCCCGGGTATGTAAAGCGAGAGCAATCTATGTTTCAAGCTGAACGAACAGCCGGGATTATCAACCTTGACGCTCTCTCCGGCGAGACACTAAAATAGTTCTAGAGTCGCCCATTATGGGCCGCACGGCATATTTTAAAGTATGGGTGCCGAGGTGCGGCAGCAGTGGGTAGGCTCGCGAACGAAAATGACAGGCAGGCATCTTATCCAAAAGAAGCGGGGCGTCATCGATCTGGTGTCGGCAGGCGGCGTGGTGTATCGCGTCGGCGGCGCCGGCGTTGAAGTGGTAATCTGCGGCAGGACAACTCCACCCACTTGGGGCCTACCCAAGGGCACTCCCAATCAGGGTGAGACACGGGAGGAAACGGCCCATCGTGAGGTCAACGAGGAGACGGGCCTTGAGATAAAAATCGAGCAGTACATAGGCGGCATCGAGTACTGGTTCAGCCGTCCCAACGACGGCATGCGCTGCCACAAGAAGGTGCTTTACTACCTGATGAGTCCTATCGGGGGCGACGTTTCGCTGCACGACCATGAGTTCGACTTCGTGCAGTGGGTTTCCGTCGACGACGCCGTCAGGATGCTCACGTACCAGAACGAGGTCGGAATTATTGAGGATGCCCTTTACTTGGTCTCGAAGGTCCCGAAGGAACCCCGAAGCCATTGAGAAGGTGAACTTGAGGGGCAAACAGATCATCCTGCGTGAGAAGCGCATCGCCGATGCGCAGGACGACTACGCCTGGCGCGTGGACGAGGAGCTAGCCCGGCTGGACGCCACCAGGCCCCTCAACATGTCATTTGAAGACTTCCAGCGGTACTCTCGGGAGGAGATAGACTTCCCAAGCCCACGGTCCAAGCGATTCGCGGTGGACACTCACGACGGCGTCCACATCGGCAACTGCATGTTCTACGACATCGACCTGCGCAACGGCGAGGCCGAGCTGGGCATTATGATCGGCAACCGCGAATACTGGAGTAAAGGCTATGGCCGCGACGCTGTAAACACCCTGCTGGACCATATCTTCACTACAACTACGATTACCCGCGTCTACCTGCACACGCTAGAGTGGAACCATCGGGCGCGGCGTTCCTTCGTCCAGTCGGGCTTTCGTGAGCTCAAGAAGGTACGGCGCAGCGGCCTGGACTTCGTGCGAATGGAGGTGGTGCGCACCGAATGGGAGCGCATCCGCGACGAACAACAGCGGCAGATGCTGGCCGCACAGGCCGAGGCCGACGACAGGGACACGGGCGCAGCCGGCGCGGCTGACAGACCTGCCGAGTAACGCTCCGACCTCATTCCTTCAGGCCCCATTTGTCTGGTACACGGGTGTCATGCTAAGTCCAGCCGTTTTCACTCCTGCATAATCACGTGCCATTCTACCGTCCTTGCCGTCCATCCGAAAAAGAAAAGTATAAGAAAACACCATAAACACCTTGCACGCCCATTCGACCCTTGGGTAGGCTTTGCTCAATAGAGTGCGGCTGCGTGCCTTACGGGCAATCTGCCACACATACTCTTTTCCAAAAGACTTCTGCGACCGCGGTGCCCCGGATAGCGTGTGGCTCGCGGCATGAGAAGAATAGGCGGAGCTGGGTTCTGGAGGGTTTATGAAGCTTGTTCGCGCAAAGGTAACCAACTTTAAATCCATCGATGACTCTGGCTGGGTGGACATTGACGACGTCACCAGCATGGTGGGGAAGAACGAGTCCGGGAAAACGGCGTTCCTTGGGGCGTTGAAGCGGCTAAATCCTGTTGACGGGTTGGATAAATTCGACCTCAAGGACTATCCGCGCAAGGGTTATGTGCGGTACAAGAGGACCCACAAGGACAATCCCGCCATAGCGTTGACCGCCGAACTCCAGCTTTCCGACAAGGAGTTGGAGGAGATTGAGACGGACATGGGCAAGAACGTGCTCAAGTCCACGTTGATCACCGTCTCCAAGGACTATGACAATAAATTCCTCTGGGACATCGAGGTGGATGAGAGCGCCATCGTCCAGCACATTCTGGGCAGCGCCGGCCTTCCGCCCGAGATTCAGCAGCACGCCGAGTCGGCGCAGAACTGCGGGGAGCTCGCCGCCAAGCTGGAGAGCCTGGACGCTAAGCCCGCCTCCGTTCAAGCCTTGCTCAAAGAAATCTCTGAAAAGTTCAAGAGTGATGTTGGCGAGCAGTTAATAGATAATTATCTTCAGAAATTCCTGCCCAAGTTCGTGTACTTCGACGAGTACAGCACCATGCGGGGCCGGATCTCAATTCAGGACCTGCGCCATCGCCAGGAGAAAGGCGAGTACATGGATGAGTCCGACCGGACCTTCCTGTCTCTCCTCGCCCTGGTCGGAGCGAACCTGCAGGACCTGGAGAACCAGACAAGCTACGAGTATCTGAAGGCGGAGCTGGAGTCCGCCTCCATCGGCATCTCCGACGAGATATTCGAGTACTGGAACCAGAACAAGCAACTGCGAGTGGAGTTCGACCTCTCCCCCGCTAATCCCAACGACCCGCCGCCGTTGAATGCCGGCACCATCCTGCACGTCAGGATATGGAACAACCGCCATCGTGTGTCGGTGCCCTTTGACGAGAGGTCCAAGGGATTCGTTTGGTTCTTCTCATTCCTGTCCTACTTCTCCAAAATAGAAGAGGAAGAGAAGGGCGACCTGGTTCTGCTGCTGGACGAGCCCGGCCTGAACCTGCACGCCATGGCCCAGTACGACTTCTTGCGGTTTATCGACGAGCGCCTGGCCGTCAAGCACCAGGTCATCTACACCACGCACTCGCCCTTCATGATCAACCTGAAGCACCTGGACCGCATCCGCACGGTGCAGGACGTGGACGACAGGGGCACGGTAATACATAGCGACACGCTCAGCAACGACATGGAGACGGTGTTCCCGCTGCAGGTGGCCCTGGGCCACAGGCTGGCCAACACGCTGTTCCTCGCGCCACACTGCCTGATGGTCAACTCGGCGTCAGACCTGATCTACCTGCAGATTCTGGGTGAGCTGTGCGCGTCCAAAGGCCATCAACGCCTGGACCCTCGGTGGGTGGTCATTCCAGTGGGCGGCGCGGACAACCTGCCTACCTTCGTTTCCCTGCTGGGCGAAAACTACGTCAGCGTGGCGGTGCTGATGGACGTTACACCCAAGAACAAGGAGAAGATGGCCGCCATTAACCGCAACGGTGTAATCGACCGTCGAAACCCAATCAAATGGGTCGAGGTTGCCAAGGTCAGGACGGCGGACATCGAAGACATCCTGGACCCCATGTTCTACCTGAAGCTTGTGAACGAGTCCTATGAGGGGGATCTCCCGGCCACGGTGACAATGAAGGCCATCACGGACAGCGACCCCAGGATTGTGCATCGGTTGCAGGCCCACTTCGAGAGTGAGGACATCGCTGGCGGGACCTTCGACTCGTATCGGCCGGCGGCCTACCTCCTCCAGAAGCACGCCCTTCTGCGTAACGAGATCGATACGGAAACGATCGAGAGGGCGGCGTCCATGTTCGAGCGTATAAACGCCATGCTTCCCTCGGACAGCATCGATGTCAAGGCTGTCAACGGCAGGACGCTGGCCCCGACGCTGTAGCGCATACAGACGGCATTCAGGCTAACGTATAAACGGGGGGAGGCAGTTGCCTCCCCCCGTTCTTTTGCCGTTTGGCACTGTCGGGCGATGCTGGTCGAAATTCCTCAGATTCATGGGTATATCGCGGTTGACGTTGATGGTTTTGCCACCCTTGAACTTGGCACTGGTGCCGACCGCCGGACCCGCAGATGCATCTTCGTATTGGCGTAACCACGGAGTTGTTGACATGTCTGCGGGAAACGGCCGGGTTGAGTGTTGCATTGAGTTGATGTACGGCTGCTCCGATTTGCGGTAAAGTTGATTGCGCCCCTTCAAATCGAGACGCCACGAGAGTGCAAATTGACACCAACAAACGACCGGGACGGTCAAGAAAATGACGACGCGATGAGCTATCCCGAAGCCCTGGAGCTGGTGATGGGTCTGGCCGACTTCGAGCGGTCTACCCATAGTCCAGGGCACTCCAAGTTTCACCTGGAGCGCATGACGCAGCTCATGGAGCGGCTTGGCAACGTCCACCTCCTCACGAAAACGGTCCATGTGGCCGGCACCAAGGGCAAGGGCAGCACCTGCGCCATGATAACCTCGATGCTGGCGGCGCACGGCTACAAGGTAGGGTTTTACTCCTCTCCGCACCTGCACAGCGCGGTGGAGCGAATCCGAGTTGGGCTGGAGCCTATCGGCAGGCAAGACTTTGCGGCTGTGGTGCAGCAGATCTGGCCCATTGTGGAGGATGTCGGACGGAGGGGAGGCTACGGTCCCGCCACAACCTTCGAGGCCATGACTGCCATGGCCTTCGTCTACTTCCACGGCATGGGGGTGGACTTCCAGGTAATGGAGGTAGGCCTGGGTGGCAGGCTGGATTCCACCAATATCGTTTCCCCGCAGGTCTGCGTCATAACGTCGATCAGCCTGGACCACGTGGCTACGCTGGGAGACACGGTCCGGAAAATTGCGTTGGAAAAGGCCGGAATCATCAAGCCGGGGGTCCCCGTGGTAGTCGCGCCCCAGCAGGACGAGGTCATGGCTATTTTCCGGCAGGTGGCCAAGCAGCGGGGCGCCGAGCTCTTGTCGGTCGAAGAGAAATTGACGTGGATTGAGACCGGCATGGGCGTCGTGGGACAACGGTTTCAGGTGAAGGGCTTGCGAGCCAATTACGACCTGGAGTTGCCTCTGTTAGGGGCGTACCAGTTGGAGAACGCCGCCACGGCCATCGCGGCTTTGGAGACTCTGGCCACCGTATTTTCAGCAGTGGACGAAAAATTATCGGAGAAATGTATCGGTGAAGGGTTAAGTAATGTCAAGTGGCCTGCTAGACTGGAAGCACTGTCAGGTAAATATGGATCAGATTGCCAAATTGTGGTGGACGGCGCACACAACCCGTACTCTGTCAACAAGCTGGTGAAAGCGCTGCCCAAGTACTTTCAATACGATGACGTGTACCTGGTTTTCGGCGCCCTGGGGGGCCACAGCGCCAGGGGCATGATAAAGGAATTGGCGGGCTTGAACCCAACCGTGTTCGCCGCCCGGTCCAGGCATCCTCGCTCCTCCGCGGGTAGTGAAATTGCGGGCGCTGTAACTGAAGAGGGCGTGGAGGTGGCCTTCCAGGCTGAGACCGTTGCGGAGGCGCTGAGGCACGCTATGCAGGCGGCCGGCCCAGGCGACCTTGTGCTAGGCACGGGGTCACTGTCCGTCGCCGCCGAGATCAGAGAAGAGCTTCTGGGCATTCCACCGGAACTCTACCCGAATATGAAGCCGGTAAACGCGGACAGAAGCTGTAGTAAAAAAGACCCGGGTAATTCTCTGGGTAAATCCAAGAGGTAAGTCATGGTCAAGGGAAGAAAAAGAGTCGTAGTGACTGGCATGGGGGCCGTCACTCCTCTTGGCAGTTCAGTGGAGGATTACTGGTCAAGTCTGGTCGCCGGCAAGTCCGGGATACGCCCCATGACTCTGGCCGACCCCACCGATTACCCCTGCAAGGTCTCCGGCGAAGTCCCGGACTTCGATCCGGCGCAGTACGTTAATCCTAAAGAGGCCCGACGTATGGCGCGTTTCACCCAGTTGGCCGTGGCCGCCGCCGCCCTGGCAATCGAGGATGCCGATTTGAACCTGTCCAAAGAGGACTCGGAACGATTGGGCGTTGTCATCGGTAACGGCAACGGAGGCTTTCCGACAACAGAGGAAGGCGCTCGCGTTCTGTTCGAACGGGGCGGCATGAAGCTCAGCCCCTTTTTCATACCGATGATTCTCCCGAACATGGCGGCCGCCAATGTGAGCCGGCTTTTCGGCCTGAAAGGCTACACGTCCACGGTGATAACCGCCTGCGCAGCCGGGAACCAGGGCATCGGCGAGGGCACGGAGGCGATTCGCAGGGGCGCGGCCGACGTAATACTGGCCGGCGGATGTGAGGCCGGCATATGTGAGCTGGGACTGGGAGGCTTCAACGTCATCAAGGCGCTTTCCCGCCGCGAGGGAGACCCGACAAAGGCCAGTAGGCCCTTCGATGCGGACAGGGACGGATTCGTGCCTGCGGAAGGCGCCGGAATACTGATGTTGGAAAGCCTGGAACATGCCACGAACCGCGGGGCCAATATTCTGGCTGAAATAGTTGGCTACGCCGTGTCGTCGGACGCATTCCATGCCGTGCAGCCGGACGAGGACGGCTCCGGCGCAGCGCGTGCCATGAAGTGGGCTATCGAAAACGCGGGCCTCGGCCCTAACGATATCGACTACATAAACGCCCACGGCACATCTACGCCGATGAACGACCTGGTGGAGACCCTTGCAATAAAGAAGACGTTCGGGGAGCAGGCGTACAAGGTGCCCATAAGCTCCACCAAGTCCATGATAGGCCATGCCTTGGGTGGGGCCGGCGCTATTGAGGCGGTGGCCTGCATTCAGTCCATCCGCAACAATCAGATACATCCGACCATCAACTACGAGACGCCGGACCCCGATTGCGACCTGGACTACGTTCCCAACAAGGCCAGAAGTCTGGAAGTCAACAATGTGCTGTCCAACAGCTTTGGTTTTGGCGGGCAGAACGCCTGCGTGGTATTTTCGAGATTCGAGGAGTAGAGTCCTCTCACGTATCTGCCTTCATTAATACCCGGACAACAACAAAAGGGCGGGTTCTACACCCGCCCCATTGTCGTTTCATTGATGACTTAATTCTACAATATCAGGCCGTTACCGGCCGCTCTCCAGTCACCATGCCTTCAAGAATAATCTGCATCGCCATAATATGGCTGCATGTGTTGTGGCCCGAGAAATAATGGCAGCTGCATCGCCAGGTTCCTGCCTCGTAGGATATTTCGTGATCGTCGTTGTTGCCTTTAAACGTAGCCTTGCACTGGGCGAATTTGATTCGCTCGGGTTGAAGTGCGTAGTCCTTAGCTTTTTCGATCTTCCTCACGAGGCTTGAATCCATAAGCTTCCTCCTACCTATGTTATTACTTCACGGCCCTCATTTTGCGTTCCGAAACTCCCCTATCATTGGTAAAGCGCTGCGGCTTTTTTTCGTTGTTTTGGATGGCTTTAGTGTACGACGTTTGACGGGCTTCCGTCAACGCGACAAAGCGGGAAACCGCCCCTTTTCAGAGAAGCCTTTCGGGTGGTTATCACGCATCGCGTTTTCCTGGAATCGGACGCGGTCGGCGGCGTACTGTCAGGCCGGCAGGTACTGTGGTTAGGCGGCAGTCCGAACTGGTGTTTTGGCCTGAGTTAGAGACAGCACTCCCGTCAGGAAGAAGCATGCCACCGTGATGAACGCTACGTTGTAGCTGCCCGTTATGTCGAAGCTGACCCCTGCCAGTAACGGGCCCAGGACGAAAGGCACCACGGACGTCATGTTGATGATACCCATGATGCCGCCGAAGTGTTTTACGCCGAAGGCGTCCTGCACTATCAGTTGGAATAATGCGCCAAATGCGCCCAGGAAAAAGCCGAACAGGGGCAGGATCACCCACATTAGCCACGGCGTTAGGCCAACGAACAGCATGGCGGTAAGGAACGTGGCCTGCCCGGCCAAGTCCACCATCAGCGCGTACCGAGACGAGATGCGCTCTGCCAGGTAGCCCATGACGAACTTGCCTCCCATGCCGGCCGTCGCCACTATGCTCAGCCCCGCGGCGGCCTTGCCCAAGGATATGCCCTCGTTGGTTAGGTGAGCAATTATCTGAGGCAGCACCGTGCTGTAGGTGAAGGTTCCCAACATGATGGTCAGGCCGATAAAGTAGAAGCCCCTGCTGTGTAGCGCCTCCCGCACCGTCCAACCCGTCAGCGCGACCGTTTGGGGTTCCGGCTGCTGCCCCTGGTCCGAAGGTTGGCCCAGGCTCGGCTTTTCGCTAATGACCACGAATGCGTATGCCGCTATGAGGGCCGCAAGGACGCCGAATGTGAGGTAGGCCTCTCGCCACGAACCAATCAGAAGGATCGCCCCGGTTAGCAGGGGAAAAACCAGACCGCCAAAGTTGTTGCCCATGGCGGTGATGCCCATTACCCTGCCGCGAGTCCGCTGGAACCATATGCCCACCAGCCTTCCGGCCGGTAGTATGGACCCGCCGGCAAGTCCCATGTACTGAAGGAAACTCAGGAAGTACCAGTGCCACAGCTCGGTCATGAAAGGGCGCAAGAGGAAGCTGATGGCGATAACCGTTAGGGATACCGTCATCACCCCCCTGGAGCCGTGACGGTCCATGTATCGTCCGATGAATGGCGCGGCCAGGCTGCCCACGGCCGTGAACGACAAAGAGGCGTTGATCTGAGTCCGGTTCCAGCCGAACTCGGTTTCCAGAGGCTCGACGAAGAGCCCGAAGGCGTACTGACCGGTTCCCACCGTCAATGCGTAGGCGAGGAATGGGGCCGAGACAACCAGCCATCCCCGGTTCATCCTCTGCCCTGTCAGTTTGGACGCTATTGACATGGAGATGAGTATACGCCAATCGCCTGCCGCGTACATGCCTATCAGCAGGCGGGAAAGTATCTCCGTTCGTGCATGAACGGCGGCTGCCTGCCATTAATAGACCTACTGAGAGCCAAGAAGGTGAGCTATAGGCGTCCCGTTGCCATACGGACGCGATTGTTGACGCAAAAAACCTTCGCGTATATCATTCTCCGTGCATCCCGGCGTCCGGATTTAGCGTTAAAGAGACGTCAGGTAAGAGGCCGGTGCCATCGGTCACGCGCGAACATCAACCAAAAAAATCGGGAGGAAATTGATGGCTGACGATTTCCGCGTCGCAGTTATTGGGCAGGCGGCATTTGGCGAGAGTGTACTGAACGCCCTGATCGAGGGTGGCGACAATATCGTAGGGGTGTTCTGCTCGCCAGACCGCGAAGGCAGGCCGGTGGACCCCATTAAGGCCGCGGCCGAGAAGCATGGTATCCCCGTGTTCCAGTTCCGGCGCATGCGCCACCAGGACGCCATCGACGCCTTCATTGGGCTAAATTCCGACTTATGCGTCATGGCGTTCGTCACCGATATCGTGCCGGATGCCATGCTTGAAGCCCCAAAGCACGGCACAATTCAGTACCATCCGTCGTTGCTGCCCAAGCATCGTGGGCCCAGCTCCATTAACTGGCCCATCATCCAGGGCGACTCCAAGACCGGCCTGAGTATTTTCTGGCCTGACAAGGGACTGGACACCGGCCCCGTACTGCTCCAAAAAGAGACTGAGATTGGCCCAGACGATACGCTGGGCAGCGTCTACTTCGACAGGCTTTTCCCCATGGGAGTCGAGGCCATGGTCGAGTCGGTGCAGATGGTGAAGGACGGCGCCGCTCCCAAGATCGTTCAGGACGATAGCCAGGCCACCTACGAGGGCTGGTGCCGGGCCGACGACGCCATCATCGACTGGAGCAAGCCAATCGGCGAGGTCTACAACCTTGTGCGGGGGGCAGATCCCAGCCCGGGGGCGGGCACCACGTTCAAGGGGAGCAAAATCCAGTTTTTCAGGGCCGGCAAAAACGATGGCGACACCGGCAAGTCTCCGGGCGAGATCGTGGGCGTGACCGATTCGAGCTTCGAGGTGGCGGCTGATGGCGGAAGCATCGTCGTGGGCCGTGTGCAACCCGAAGGGGCCCGCAAGATCATGGCCCCCGAGTGGATGGAATCGGTGAGCCTCAAAGTCGGCGACAAGTTCGGTGATTAGTCAAATTCAACCCAAGGACTGACGTAGGGGCGGTCTACAGGCCGCCCTTATCTTTATTCAACTTATGCCGGTTAACGCAGCTTTGAACTGGGACCAAATACAGCGCGAGGCAACGGACATCCTGTCTCGCTACATTCGTCTCGACACCTCCAACCCACCAGGTGGCGAAAGCAAGGCCGTCGAGTTTCTTGCCAGGCTTCTGGCCGGCGACGGCATCGAGAGCCGGACGTATCAGTCGGCCCCGGGAAGAGACAACCTTGTAGCCCGTTTGCGCTCCAGCGATACACAGTCCCCGCCCCTGCTGCTGTTGCATCACATGGACGTTGTGGCGGCCAATCCGCAGCTTTGGAGCAAGCCGCCTTTCGATGGCCTGATCCGGGACGGACACGTCTGGGGACGCGGCGCCATCGACGACAAGGGTCTGGGCGCCATACACCTGATGGCCATGCTGCTTCTGAAGCGAGCGGCCGTCCCCCTCAAGCGGGACCTCATCTTCATGGCGGTGGCCGACGAGGAGGAGGGCGGCTCGCTTGGCACCCGGTGGATGCTGGACAACCAGCCTGCCGAGGTCCAGTGCGAATACGTCTGGGACGAGGGCGGGGTTGGCTCCGTGGGTATCACGGGCAACCGGCCCGTGTTCACCATCTCCGTCCAGGAGAAGCGCTCGGTTGTCGTGCGTCTCAAAGCCTATGGACGCGGAGGCCACGGGTCAGTGGCGTCGGGAGGGCCGCTGGACAGGCTGGTCCGGGCCCTGCACGGGATTCAGGGATTCGCCGGCGATGTCCGCTTTAATTCCGTCACACGGCGGTTCTTCGAGCAACTTGCCGAGACCCAGACGTCGTTGGCTGGCTGGATCATGCGGCATCCCGAAGCGCCTGTCTCGGGCTCCATACTGAGAAGGCAGTTGCGCAAGGTGCACACCCTTAACGCCATGCTGCGTGACACCGTGACGGTGACAGTGGTCCAGGCCGGAGTTAACTCCAACGTCGCGCCCGATGAGGCGGAGGCGGTTCTGGACGTGCGTCTGCTGCCCGACACGCCCCTGGAGGACTTCCTGCAACGTCTGAACCGCGCCATCAACGACGAGTCCATTGAGGTGACGGCTACCGACTCCCCCCCGAGCCCGCCGCCCTCATCCACCGACACTGCTATGTTCCAGGCCATGCGGCGTGCCGTTCTGACCCAGGTGCCGGAAGCCTTGGTCGCGTCCATGCAGACGCCTGTCGCCACCGACTCCCGCTTCTTTCGCGAGCGTGGCATCAACGCATACGGTCTCATTCCCGTGGTGCTGACGCCGGAGGAGCTGGGCTCCATACACGGCGTGGACGAGCGGATTTCCGTGCAGGGACTGGTTCAAGGCATCAAGATCGCACTGGATGTGCTCCTCGATATGTGCACATAGTATGCGCCGCCAAATGAGTTTCGCCGGCGACGAGCGTGCAGTAAAGCTAGCTCTCCACCGAGTGGTATAATATGCGTCTTTCTAAGGACTGTGGGCTAGGACATAAGAGTTGCCGGTGAGAGATGTCAAGACGGCGAGATGAATGGTACGGTGATGGGCATCCCCCTGCATGCACCTGCGTCGCCTGTAATAACAGACGACTTGGACGTTTGTCCTCAGGGCAGGGAGGTGGAGGCGGGCGTCGAGGCGGCGTAGGCACCGCTGATTGGTCACGGGACCCCCAAAGGGGTGGCGAAAGCAAATCTTGGTTGAAACGCTTCTTTGTAGGTGCCGTGCTCATCGTCGTGACGGCGCTGATTGGGTTCTTTGCACTCCACTACAGCCAGGGGGCAAATGGCTCCGACGCTGCCGCCATGGTCTTGGACGATGTCAAAGTGCTAACGACTTGCCCTACCCAACTGGGAAATGTGGCCAATTTCGTCTTGCGGCCTGACTCTGTTCCGATTACATCGGAATTATCGAAAAATGAGTCTTTGAGAGTATTGGATGCCATATGTAACGGTGACATTTTCACTGCTCGGAAGTTAATTCTTGATAACAGAAATGCCAGGTTGGTCCAGGCTCCAAATGTGAGCCCAACGGCAGCCTCAGTGCCCAGCCCAAGCCCAACGCCAACAGAAGTCGTGGCGAAAGCGCCACTCGACACGGCCACTCCAAAGGCTCGGCAGGCCGTCGTCACAAAACCGACTCCGACATCGCCGCCGGTTAGGCCGACTGTGGCCAGGCGAATTAAGCCTACAAGTACGGCGGTTCCCACGAAAGTTGCATCCAAGGCATCAGGTTTTTTTGAATCACTGAACGATTTGAGAAACTCTAGTGGCGCCGCTCAACCTAACATCGATGTGCGGCAGTTGGCAGAGCGAGTCCATGCCTTGATCAACGCGGAGCGGAACAAGAATGGGTTAGGACCGCTGGCTTTTGATTCAAAAATAGCCTCGATAGCTCAAAACCACAGCGTTGACATGGCTCTAAACGACTACTTCGCCCACGATAATTTGCAAGGACTGGACCCCACGGACAGGGGCGCTACGGTAGGTTACGACTGCATCAAAAGATATGGCACTCGTTATACCTTCGGACTAGCGGAGAACATTCATCAAGGCTGGCTGTATTCGTCGACGACCTACTTTAATGGTGTTCCGATCAGGGATTGGAATAGCCAGGAAGAGATAGCGACCGCCGCTGCCACAGGCTGGATGAACAGCCACGGTCATAGGGAGAATATCTTGACCGATACCTACGATAGAACAGGCGTTGGCGTAGCCATTGCCGAAGACGGCAAGGTATACATCACCCAGGACTTCTGCTAGTGTCCGTCCCCTTCGTCCTCGCGGCGGCGGCGTTCGCGGTTGGTGATCTGGCGGATGGCCTCGTCCACGCCCATGCGCCCCACTGGGCCGGAGGCGTACATGGAGCCCAGCACCACGCCGCCGCGGCCAATCAGGAACTCGGCGGGCTGAATGTAGCCGCCCCGGTCCTCCGACCACCATGCGCCGAAGCTGTCTGATTCGGCCCGGGTGACGCCGTACGCGAAATCGAAGGTGGCGCCGGACTTCTCGGCCATCCCCTTGGCGTTCTCCAACGTATCCACGCTGACGGCTATGATTGTGCAGTCCAGCGCCTCAAGCTCGGCTTTGTGCGCCTCGTATGCGGCTAACTGCCGCGTGCAGTAAGGTCACCAGTGGCCGCGGTAAAAGAGCAACGCCACATACCTGCCGGACATCTCCGCCGGGAAGGCAAGAGTGCCGCCATTCACCAGTTTGAGAGTAAGTGAGGGAAACCTGTCGCCCTGTTGAAGCTTGTCCGCCATCTAGCCGTTGCCTCCGTAGTCTGGTTACTGCTGCGCGGTTACCGGGAAGCGCGATATTGAGCCTATTGATCGCCCTCGATGAGCTCCGCTTGCGGCTCCTGGGCGGGCCGCTCACCCTCGAGGACCTTGGTCAGGACCCGAAGCAGCGCTTGCGCGTCGAATACGTCAAGGTACTGGAGAAAATGCTGGTTGATGCTGTTGATGTGACCCGGCATGGCCTGGAACAGGGTCTCCTCTCCCCGGTTGGTGATGACGGCGTAGGTCCCTCGCCGGTCCTCTTCGCAGGGGTGGCGCTCCACGAGACCGGCCCGCTCCATGCGGTCCACCAGCCGCGTCAGGCCGCTTCGGCTGAGCAGCACGGACTCCGCCAGCTCCTGCATGCGCAGGGCCCCGCGGTGGGCGCTGTCCAGGTGGGCCAGTATGTCGTACCAGGTAAGCGGCAGGTCCTGCTCGTCCTGCATCTCCTGCTCCATCCGGCGCATGATGGTGTTGTAGGTGAGAAGGAAGGCCCTCCAGGATGCCAGCTTCTGGTCGTCGGATGCCGTGGTCATGATGTCAGCGATGTTACCACCGACAGATTGGCTTGACAATAGTTGTTCAGGCAAGTAATTATGCATTATCATTATTGCCTACACAATCACTTTCTGTTGAAGCCCGGTTGATAATCCCGCCTTAGTAATCTAACTGTCCCGCTTAGAATCGGTTGTGAACAGTAAAGTATGTGGCTATCATGGGATGGAACGACACCGCTCCTGTGCGGGGAAGCAGGCTAAAGGTGAATGGATGAGTCAACAAGACAGGCCTGGCCTGCTGGCCGTTTTCGCGCACCCCGATGATGAGGCAGCCACCACGGGCGGCACCTTGGCCCACTACGCTAGACGTGGTTTCAGAGTCGGGCTGGTCTGTGCGACTCGTGGTGAGGTAGGCGAGATTTCCGATCAAGCCCTGGCATCTCCGGCAAATCTTGGCGAAATTCGGGAGCGGGAGCTGCGCGCCGCCGCGACCGTGCTGGGGGTAGAAGACGTGACGCTACTGGGCTACCGTGACTCCGGCATGGCAGGCACCGACGACAACCAGCATCCTAACGCCCTCTGCAATGCGCCTGCGGACGACGTCGTGGGGGCGCTGGTGGGGATAATCCGGCGGAGCAAGCCAAGCGTGGTAATCACCTTTGACCCGTCGGGCGGGTACGGCCACCCCGACCACGTAGCCATCCACCATCACACCGTCGAGGCCTTTGCTGCGGCGTCGGACGCCTCTCGATTCACCGACAGGGGCGAGCCTTGGAGTCCCTCCCGCCTCTTCTACACCGTGTTCACCAAAGGGATGTTCTTGGCCATGCGGGAGCGCCTGCAACGCTTCGGGGCGGACGCCTCCGAGATGGACCAGTGGGAGTCGGTGGCCAATCTCTATGACGACGACGAGGTGCATCTGGGCATGGACATTTCAGCCGTGGCCGACGCCAAATGGGACGCCCTGAACTCCCATCGCACCCAGTTCGGCGACAACAACATCTTCAGCCGCATACCGGTGGAGGAGGCCAAGGCGGCTTTGTCGCGCGAGTCGTTTGTGCTGGCTCGGCCCACGCCGGCTCCGGGGACCAGACTGGCTGATCTTTTCGACGGAATTTAGTAACTGTCTCAACATCGCCCCGGGGGAGTCCAGAGGGGGCGTGACCCCCTCTGGCAGAGGGTCGGGGGATGTGCCCCCAGGACAAGAACTCACCGGGTGGGTGGGCGGCATAAGTATTTTGAGATGGTTTCTTGGTCCTCTAAGAAATCCAGGGACCTCCGAAGGGAATCAGAGACAGCAGATGATAAACATTCGACGCAGGGAAGACATCTTCAATATTCAGGAGGACTGGTTCGAGGGATTCTGGCACTTCTCGTTTGGCGTGCCGCCCCAGGGCTACTACGACCCTGCCAACACCAATTTCGGAACGCTGAGGGTATTCAACGTGGACACGCTTGTGCCTGGCGGCGTCTGGCCCATGCACCCGCATCAGAACATCGAGGTCATCACCTACTGTCTCGATGGCGAGTTCCAGCACGCCGACAACAACGGCAAGGGCGGTGTTCTGATGAAGGGCGACGTTCAGCACACTACGGTCGGCAGAGGTATGCTCCACGAGGAGATCAACCACCGCAAAGACGTTCCCATGACCTTTCTGCAGATCTGGATCCAGCCCAGCGAGGCTGACCTGGAACCGTCGATGCAGCAGCGCGCCGTGGAACCCAGGGACAGGTTGAACAGGTTCCTGACGCTTGTCTCTGATAAGGACCCGGACGCCTTGCCCATAGCACAGGACGCTGAGTTTGTGGTCGCCAGCCTGGAGAAGGGCCGCAGCGCCTCCTACGATCTGGCGGACGGCTACGGGGCGTACCTTCTGGTGGCATCGGGTCAGGTACAGTTGGACGGGGAGACAGCCTCCGATGGCGACGCGGTTATGATTACGGATACGCCAGTGGTGGAGGTGAAGGCGGTCAGGGATAGCGAGCTGGCGATGGTGGTAGTCAGGGTGTAACCCAAACGCCAGTGGTACACAAGGAGCGAGGAATATGGCGATCAAGACGAAGGGCGTAAACCATCCGGCCATAATCGGCCAGGACCGCGATGCGACGGTCCAATTCTACACCGAGGTGCTGGGCATGCGTCTGGTGTTGGACCAGCCCAACCTGGACGAGCCGCGCATGACCCACCTCTTCTTCGATGCGGGCAACGGCGGCTTCATCGCTTACTTTGTCATCAACGAGGGCACCGACCTGGAGCTTCCGAAGGCGCAGGACGGCATTGGCCATATGGGTCACGTGGCGCTGAACCTGGTGGGACCCATCGAGGACGCCATGGAAAACTTAAATAAGCACGGCGTGAAGTTCATGGGGCCCATCGACAGGGGCTATGAGCGTTCGGTCTACTTCAAAGACCCCAACGGCGTGCTGGTGGAGCTCCTCACGTGGATTACGCCGCTGCCTGAGGACGCCGACGAGGCCGAGGTAGTGGCCCGCGCCACCGCGCTCAAACAGCAGGAGGGCGCGCACCACATCGAGGACGATCACGTGCGCCGCGCCATGCAGGACATGGGGTACGCTCTTGAGTCCTGAGAATGGCGAATCCAGGCTCGTCTCCTGCCAGTGGCTGGCCGATCATTTAGGCGACCCCAACGTCCGGATAATCGAAGTATCATCCTCACAGAGCGATGCCAAGTACCGCGAGAGTCATCTTCCCGGCTCTGCCTGGTGGAACTGGAAGGACGCCTGCTGGCACGCCACCGACCGGGAGTTCGCAACACCGGAGGAGATGGCGCGGCGCCTCGGGGCCATCGGCGTGGGGCCGGACACCACCGTGGTGCTGGTGGGTGACCCTGTCCAGTACGGCACCTACGCCTTCTGGGCGCTGACGATGGCCGGCCACCGAGACGTCCGCCTGCTGGACGGCGCACGCACCCGCTGGACTGCGGAGGGGCGCCCTCTGGAAACAACCCTCCCAAGCTTTTCAGCGGTCCAGTACCCGCCACCTGCCGCCGACACCTCCAGTCGAGTTGGCCGCGACGACGTTCGGGCCAAGCTAGGGCAGCCGGGCAGGCTTATCCTGGATGTGCGGTCGCCGGAGGAGTACAGCGGTGAGAGGGTGAGCCCGGCGTCTATGATGGGAGGGGTCGACCACGGCGCGGAGCGCACTGGGCGCATTCCCGGGGCCGTGCACCTCTTCTACAAGGACCTGCTGAATGACGACGACACCTTCCTGCCCGCCGACCAGTTGCGCGCCATCTTTGCAGGGGCAGGCGTTACGGACGACTCGTCCGACGAGGTGGTGGTCTACTGCCGCCTCAGCCATCGCGCCACGCTGGCATGGGTCGCCATGAAGCACATCCTTGGCATGGGCAACGTGCGCATCTACGACGGCTCCTGGACGGAGTGGGGCAGCATCGTCGGGTTCCCTATCGAGAGGTAAGCGAGGCCATGTCGTCCACTGCATGCGGTATGGCTCTTCGATTGACCAATACCCGGTTGCGCGAACGAAGTGACTGAGCGTTTAATTAGACGGTCGGAGCTTTTTAACGGGGTGAATTAGCTAGCCGAGAGCGTTCGTGACCAATCCAATGCTCCGGAAAAGTAAAAATTGCCTTCGGGAATCTTACTTTCCGGGGTCTCAGATATGCGATCAAATTGCGTCTTATAGATCTGTCTGAGGTGCTCCTGCTCAGATGCCGTCGTCGCCAGATTCACGATATGTATCTTATCTCGTTGTAGGTCCTGGAGGGCTTCTTCAAATAGGGTTCGGACAGCTATATCAGTCAAGGGAAAAGAGTAGCCCACAAAGGTGACCTTTTCCGCTTCCTGTAAGGCACGGAATGCTCGGTTCCAGATCAATCTCAGGACGGGCTCTTCAACTATGGCAGATTTCATAAGAACCGGAGGAACGATGAAGGGGTCTGGTTCGAGATGTCGCTCCAAAGTTTCATTTCCGATTCCCAGAGTCTCTTGCTCCGACGCATACGGCGACCAAGATTCATGGTGTGTAATGGCATTGGCAAAATATGGTTGCGCGTGACCAAGCTTCGGATACCAATTGATCGAGCCATGAAGCTTCAGCAATGAAATGGAGGAATGGAAGTTTGCTGCCGCTTGACTGAGGTTGAGAACGCTTAGAATGGACGGAGAACAATAGTAGCCGTATCCATCATCCGGATGCCAACTGGGGGATGGAGCACGCTCATCAGCCTGGAATTTCCATAGTGCTTCGTCGAGAAAA
>JACZVF010000032.1 GCA_022572805.1 Chloroflexota bacterium | reverse complement strand
AAGCCGGCGCGGAACGGGTGCTGATTCGAGTCGGCGCGGCGGACCACCAGGGTGCGTTAAACGAGCTGGAGGAGTTGGCCGGGCAGGTGTTGGCCTAGATAAAAGTTGATAGACATTGGATTCAGAATCGCAGTGGCGACCCCGACCGGATTCGAACCGGCGATCTCAGCCTTGACAGGGCTGCATGTTGAACCACTACACCACGGGGCCGCGCGACATATGAGGCGGGCGCCGTAACGCCCGGTTAAATGTTAGCCTGTAGGGGCCGAGGGGTCAACCGTTATGGCAGCGCAATTGATTGCCGGACCCAGACAGCCGCAGACGATACGATGGGCCTGCCGCTTCCGTATCGGGCTGGAAGCGGCAGGCCCATCTAATTTAATTCATGTTCCAATGGAGGCGTGGGGCGCTACCCGGCGATGGCCTCGTCGATGCTTTTCTTCAACGATGCCTTGGGGACAGCACCGACCACCTGTTTGGCCACGCTGCCACCGTTAAAAATGAGCATGGCGGGTATACCGCGAATGCCATAATTAATAGGGGTCTTGGGGTTGGAGTCCACGTCCAGCTTGGCGAATTTGACCTTGCCGTCGTACTCCTCCGCCAACTCGTCGATTACCGGGCCTATGGCCTTGCAGGGGCCACACCACTCGGCCCAGAAGTCCACCAGCACAGGTGTTTCCGACTGCAATACCTCTTCGTCGAAATTCGCATCCGTAACCGTAATTGGCTTCGCCATTCATTCCTCCACTTTTGATGCCAAATAGATATCCTGGGTTAAGAAGGGCGCTCTCTTCGCTCTACCTCGCGCTCCTCCGCCTTATCTCGCAACGGTCTGCCCTTGTCCGGAAGGGGGTCCTTCACCAGGCCATACATCTCGCGGCCCTCGTGGTCGTCGGGAAGGTACTCTGTTATCGGAAGCCCCTCCTTGTCAACGAATAGCAGACAGTGGCAGTACTTGTAAATCTGCATGTCGTCGCAAGCGCAAATCCACGTGCGATGCTTTATCTCCTCATTCTTGTCCGGGTAAAATCGACACGGACAGAGCGGCCTGCCAAGATCATCTACGTTCTGGGCGAGACCCAGGATAACCGATTCGGTCACCCCTTCACCCGGGTGTTTGAAGGTCCCCGATTTCTCGCAATACTTGTCTACGAAGACGCGCATGCGCCCTATTGCCTTTTCGCTGGGTTGGTCGGCCATGAACCACTCCTCTCCGCATTGAAAGCGCCTCTGTAATTGCGCTATAGGGGGATTGGCTACCCCAGTCACTCAGATGCATGGTGGGCGGTACAAGACTTGAACTTGTGACCTCTACGATGTCAACGTAGCGCTCTAGCCAACTGAGCTAACCGCCCCAGCAGTGCCCACACGTCTCCAAAGTGTAGCAAGGGCGCAAATCCAGGTCAATAATTCCAGACGATGCCCGCCCGGTAGCCTGACGTGCCGGCAAACTAAAACTTGGGGGCAGGTTTTTTTAGCCTGCCCCCTACAACCTGGCTTATCACACTGTTTTTAGTCGTCGCCTACCGGTGTCTCCTGCACGGCGGCACCAATGTTCAGGCCGGTAGGAGCCATCTCGTCCGCCGCCTTTTCACGTGAGTCCCCATTTCGCATGCCATCCCCGTCAAGAGGGTTGGACATGATCCCGATGGGCTTGGGTTCCGGTTCGTCCACAATGCCGAGGTATTTTCGGCCCTCCGGAGTCCCATCCAGGCGCGCGGGTATCAGCCTACCGATTATGACGTTCTCCTTGAGGCCCCGCAGGTAGTCGATGTCGCCATTAACCGCAGCCTCGGTAAGGACTCGCGTGGTCTCCTGGAAGGATGCCGCCGCCAGGAAACTCTCCATGCTCAGGGACGCCCTGGTGATGCCCAGGAGAACCGGGCTAGCCGTGGCAGGCTCGCCGCCCTCGGCCAATATACCTGCGTTGATGTCCTCGTAGGGCTGGCGGTCCACAAGCTCACCCGGCAGCAGCTCGGTGTCGCCGGGGCTGTCGATCCTCACCTTTCGCAGCATCTGCGAGATGATGATCTCGATGTGCTTGTTGTGGATTGTCACACCCTGGGAGCGGTACACCTTCTGCACCTCCTCGATGAGGTAATGCTGCACCGCCTCGCGACCCTGAATTCGCAGGATCTGCTGCGGGTTCTTGGGACCTGACGTCATGGGCTCACCCGCCACGACATGGTCTCCTGAGGCTACCTCGATGTGGGAAGCGGCGGGAATTACGTACTCCCTCTGGTCGTCGTCGGTCCAGCTTATGCTCAGGGTGTCTCCATCGATGCTCACCTTGCCGGATACCCTGGCAACTATGTCGTTGGATGCCAACGCTTTAGTCTCTTCGTCGCCTTCCTCTGTTTTCTTCTCATCTTCACCTACAGCCAGCCGTGTGCCATTGGTGACAAGATCACCATCCCGGACCTGTACCTGGAAGCCCTCGGGGAGGAGGTACTCGTCACTAAAGTCCTCGGTGCTCACAACCTGTATTGTGCGGCCCTCGGTGGAGTCGTGGACTTCAACCATCCCGTCGATCTCCGACAACACCGCCTCGCCCTTGGGATTGCGGGCCTCGAAGAGCTCCTCCACCCTGGGCAGACCGCTGGTGATGTCAAGGCCTGCGATACCTCCCGTGTGGAAGGTGCGCATGGTGAGCTGCGTGCCGGGCTCGCCAATACTCTGGGCAGCTATAATGCCAACGGCTTCGCCTATCATCACCGGGTCCCAGGTGGCCATGGAAACGCCATAGCACAGCTTGCACACGCCGCGCCGCGCCTCGCAAGCCAGGGGCGATCGGGCGAACACTCCCGGCACGCCCGCAGCTTTCAGCTTCGCGATGACCTCAACGGTTACCAACTCGTTTCGGTCTACGATAATTTCGCCGGTCTCCGCGTCGGCCACAGGGGCGGCCAGGTAACGGCCGCGCACCCTGTAATCAAACGGCGTAACCAGCGAATCTTCCTCGCCGTTTTCTATCCATATTCCGGCGACGTTCTCGCAGTCCTCCGACAAAACGATGATCTCCTGGGCAACATCGATTAGACGCCTGGTCAGGTAACCGCTGTCCGCAGTTCTGAGAGCGGTGTCGGCCAGCCCTTTGCGGGCTCCGTGCGTCGACAGGAAGTACTCCAAGACACTGAGGCCTTCGCGGAAGTTCGCCTTTATGGGCCGCTCTATAATACGTCCCTTGGGGTCCGACATGAGTCCGCGCATGCCGGCCATCTGCTTTATCTGCGCTATGTTACCCTTGGCGCCCGAGGCAGCCATCATGTAAATGCCGCCGTAGTTCTTCAGATTGTCCTCCACCACCTGGGTAACGTCGTCGCTGGCCTTAGTCCATATGTCCACGGCGGTACGATAGCGCTCGTCGTCTGTGATGAGACCGTCCATGTACTGCTGCTCCAACTTGGTGATCAGGATATCGGCCTTGCCTACGATCACGTCCTTTTCGGGGGAGATTTCAATGTCATTGATGGCTATCGTGATGCCTGACTTGGAGGCGTAGTGGAAGCCCAACTCCTTGACGGCGTCCAAAATTTCCTGCGTCCTTTCGTTGCCCAGGATCGTATAGGCTTCGGAGGTGATGTCCTTCAGAACGTCCTTGTCCACCTCTTCGTTGCGGAAGCCAAGCTCATCGGGCACATTCTCGTTGAAGATAATGCGGCCCACCGATGTCTCCATCCAACCGTCGCCATTGCCGGGGGAGCTCTCCGGCAACTTTGAGCCGTTCTTTACCTTGATTAGGGACCTGAGTTCCACAACGCCCGTGTCATAGGCCAGACGCGCGTCCTCGAAATTGGCGAACTCGTGGCCCGTGCCCTTAGCGCCCTCCTCGATTTGCGTCATGTAGAAGCAGCCCAGCACCATGTCCAGCGTGGGCGAGACGATAGGCTCACCTGAGCTAGGCGCAAGCATGTTGTACGTGCTGAGCATCACGTTTTTGGCCTCTCGCACAGCCTCCTTTGAGAGGGGCACATGCACGGCCATCTGGTCGCCATCGAAGTCGGCGTTGAACGCCGTGGTGACCAGCGGGTGAAGCCTTATCGCGCTGCCCTCGATTAGCACCGGCATGAACGCCTGGATACCCAACCTGTGAAGGGTAGGCGCCCGGTTCAGCAGTACCGGCCTGTCCTTTACGACCTCTTCCAGAATGTCCCACACCTCGGGGCTTCCCTTCTCGGCCAGCCTCTTGGCGCTCTTGATGTTGTGGGCGTAGCCCTTCATCACCAGGCGGTTCATCACGAAGGGCTTGAACAGCTCCAACGCCATGCGCCTGGGCAGACCGCACTGATGCAGCTTCAACTCCGGTCCTACGATAATCACGGAGCGGCCGCTGTAGTCCACGCGCTTGCCCAACAGGTTCTGTCGGAAGCGGCCCTGCTTGCCTCGCAGCAGGTCGGACAGTGACTTCAACTTGTGGTTGTGGCTGCCGGATACGGCGCGGCCGCGGCGGCCGTTGTCCACCAGGGCATCCACGGCCTCCTGAAGCATGCGCTTCTCGTTGCGTACGATAATCTCCGGCGCCTGTAGCTCAATCAGCCTCTTGAGCCGGTTGTTCCTGTTGATAACTCTGCGGTAAAGATCGTTCAGGTCGCTGGTGGCAAAGCGCCCGCCATCCAACTGCACCATTGGCCTCAGCTCTGGCGGCAGGACCGGCAGCGTGGTGAAGACCATCCATTCCGGCTTGTTCTCGCTCTTTCGGAAGGCCTCAATGACTCGCAAACGCTTTATGGCCTTCTTGCGGCGTTGGCCCGATGTGGACCTGACCTCGTCCTGCAGATCGCTCCGGAGCTTGGCCATGTCCATCCCCTTCAGGACATCCAGGACCGCCTCAGCGCCCATGCTGGCCTTAAAGACATCTCCGTGGCTGTCGCGAAGTTCGCGGTAGCGGCTCTCCGTAAGAAGCTGCCCGATTCTCAGGCTTTCCAGCTCGTCTATCTGACCCGATATTTCTGTCTCCAGCTCGCTCTTATCCGTATCCAGCTGCTGGTTTATCTGTCGAATCTCCGTCTCGATGGCCTCCCGCTTGTCCTCGGGGATATCTTCATCTACCTCGACCACAGCCTTGGACTCCACTTCGGCCTCAGCCTTGGACTTAACATCTGCGTCATCCCCAGCGTCCGCGTCGGGGTCCGACTCGGCATCGGGCTCGTGGTCCGTATCGGCGTCCTCGGTCTTCTCACCGAACTTAGCGCGGGCCGCCTGGACCTTTTCGTCCGCTTCGGAGTCGAGTTTCTCCGCTCCCTCTTCGAGCCCGCTTTCCAGGCGATCGACAGCGTCGGCGCGAAGGTCCAGGTCCACGTTCGTCACCAGGTATTGGGCAAAGTAGAGGATCCTATCCAGGTTTCGGGGGGAGAGGTCCAGCAGCAGGCCCAGCCTGCTTGGCGTTCCCTTGGAGAACCAGATATGCGCCACCGGGGCCGCCAGGGCGACATGTCCCATACGCTCTCGGCGCACCTTGGAGCGGGCCACCTCGACGCCGCACCTGTCGCAAATAACGCCCTTGTAACGTATCTTCTTATACTTGCCGCAGTAGCACTCCCAGTCCTTGGTCGGCCCAAAGATGCGCTCACAGAAGAGGCCGTCCTTCTCTGGACGCAGAGTGCGATAGTTAATTGTTTCGGGCTTCGTTACCTCGCCATAAGACCAGATGCGAATCTGATCGGGAGAGGCCAGGGAGATCCTGATTGCGTTAAATTCGTTGCCACCTTGGGCCATATTTCACACCCCGTAGAGTTCTTTTTCAACCTGCAAATTCAAGATGTTTTCTGGTTTCAACTCAAGGACGGCCACCCGCGCTTGAGTGACGCCATCACGCCGTCTATGGAGATTCCGGAAAACTAGTCGTCATCTCCTGCAGCAATCTCTTCGGTTTCCTTAGATTCAGCGCCATCCTCCTCAGCATCGTCTGATTCATCATCGCCGGCGTCATCTAGGGATGCGTCGTCCGAACCTTCGCCGGCGTCTTCACTCGACGTAGTGGGGGCCTCATCGACAGGGGCCACCACCGGTGGAAGGGTGTCTTCCACGAACTCCAGCGTCGGTACGGCCTCCAGCATGGCATCGCTGTTCTGGTAGACCTCATCATCCAGGTCCTGTTGTTCAGGCTCCTCGTGGAGTAGCTCCACTGAAAGCCCGAGGCTTTGCAGCTCCTTCAGCAGCACATGGAAGGACTCGGGGATGCCTGGCTGGACAACGTCTTCGCCCTTCACGATGGCCTCGTAGGTCTTGACTCTGCCGACCACGTCGTCTGACTTGACGGTCAACATCTCCTGCAAGTTGTGTGCCGCGCTGTAGGCTTCCAGCGCCCATACCTCCATCTCGCCAAAGCGCTGACCACCGAACTGCGCCTTACCACCCAGAGGCTGCTGCGTAATAAGCGAGTACGGACCGGTTGACCGGGCGTGTATCTTGTCCTCCACCAGGTGGATTAGTTTCAGCATGTAGATCATGCCAACGGTGATAGGCCGGTCGAAAGGCTCGCCGGTGCGGCCGTCATATAAGACCGACTTGCCATTCGTGGGCGCGGACACGTGCTGCTCCCTGTCAAGTCGCCGCACCTCGGCGTTGATTTCATCTTCAGTCATGTCCGCGATATCCCGGCCCATGTCCTCCTTCAGCCATATAGCGTGGCAGGCCTGTTTAGCCTCACCCTCTACATGACTGGAGAAGATCGAGTTGTAATCGTAGCCGCGGTCGGCCAGCCAACGAAGCACGACTCCGAAGTCGATCTGCCTGACTCCCACGGCCGACCTGGGATCGACAGAGCCCGACTTTTCCACAAACCAGGCTTGCGCCAGGGCGTCCTCGATAGCCAGGTCCGGCGCGCCATCGAAAACAGGCGTCACCGCTCGAAAACCCAAGTTATGAGCGGCCCAACCAAGGTGGGTCTCCAGCACCTGGCCCAGGTTCATGCGGGAGGGCACGCCGATTGGGTTGAGGATGATGTCCACCGGCGTGCCATCGGGCAGGAAGGGCATATCCTCTTCAGGCATGATCTTGGCGATGACGCCCTTGTTGCCGTGGCGTCCCGCCATCTTGTCGCCCTCGGTTATCTTGCGGGTCTGAGCGATCCACAGACGCACCATCTTGTTGACGCCCGGAGGAAGCTCGTCCTTGTTAGTCCGCGTCAGCACCTTCACGCCAATAATCTTGCCGCGTTCGCCGTGAGGCACACGCAACGACGTGTCCTTCACGTCCCTGGCCTTCTCACCGAATATAGCCCGCAAGAGCTTCTCCTCGGCGCTCAACTCGGTCTCACCCTTGGGGGTAATTTTGCCCACCAGGATGTCTCCGGGGCCGATCTCCGCCCCCACGCGAATGATGCCGTCCTCGTCCAGGTCTCGCAGGCTGTCCTCGCCCACGTTGGGTATGTCTCGTGTTATCTCCTCAGGACCCAACTTGGTGTCCCTGGCCTCCACCTCGTGCTTCTCGATGTGAATGGAGGTGAAGCGGTCCTCCTTGACGAGCTTTTCGCTAAGGATTATCGCGTCCTCGAAGTTGTAGCCCTCCCAGCTCATGAAGGCCACCAGGACGTTTTGACCCAGTGCTAGCTCGCCCTGTCCAGTCGATGAGCTGTCGGCAAGGACCTGCCCTGCCTTGACGACATCGCCCCTGCGTACGATGGAACGCTGGTTAACGCAGGTCCCCTGGTTGCTTCTGAGAAACTTGAGCAGCTTGTAAGTCCGAACGTTGCCATCCGCCTCGGTAATTACGATTTCCTCGCTGGTGGACTCTGTGACCACGCCATCGGCGTGACTCATCACCACCTGGCCGCTGTCCTTTGCTACGCGGCCTTCCATGCCCGTACCCACCAGAGGGGGCTCGGGCCTGAGGAGAGGCACCGCCTGCCTCTGCATGTTGGAGCCCATCAGCGCCCGGTTGGCGTCGTCATGCTCCAGGAACGGGATCAGCGACGTGGAGACGCTGACAAGTTGCATGGGCGAGACGTCCATGTAGTCCACCTTGTCGGGAGGCTCCATGCCCACAACCTCACCCTTGCGGGTCTCCACCTTTTCGTCGGTAAACTGGCCTATCTTGTCAACCGGCGCGTTTGCCTGTGCGATATACACCTGCTCCTCCGCGTCCGCGGAAAGGTAAACGATTTCGTTGGGGTCATTCGAAACGTACGAATTAACGGCTAGCGTCTGCTTGGGGAGCTTGATCACCCGGTTCACATACCGGCGGGAGATGGCGCTCCCAGACTTCAGGATCGTCTTTCCCGTTTCATCGACGATTTCCTGAGTCAGGATCCGGCCCTCAATACTCGGGCTGTCGCTCTCGATTTCCCTGAAAACCCTTCGGTATGGCGTCTCGATGAAGCCGTACTCGTTGGTCCGGGCGTAGGTGGCCAGCGAGCCCAGCAGGCCAATGTTTGGCCCCTCCGGGGTCTCGATAGGGCATATGCGCCCGTAGTGCGAGTGATGAACGTCTCGCACATCGAAGCCGGCCCGCTCTCTGGAAAGGCCTCCGGGCCCCAGGGCCGACAGCCTGCGCTTGTGCGTTAGCTCCGCCAACGGGTTCGTCTGGTCCATGAACTGCGAAAGCTGCGATCCGCCGAAAAACTCTCGAACGGCCGCGACCACGGGGCGGATGTTGATTAACGCCGCCGGCGTTGTGGTAGCGGGGTCCATCTGGGTGGTCATGCGCTCCTTTATGACCCGTTCCATGCGCAGAAGGCCTACGCGCACCTGGTTCTGGATTAGCTCCCCCACTGCCCGGACCCGCCTGTTGCCCAGGTGATCGATGTCATCGGCGTGTGCCTCGCCATTATTTATCTGAATCATTACCTTCAGCAAGGTCACGAGGTCATCAGGCTCCAGTATCCGCGTGGTGGCCGGAGTATTTCGTCCCAACCGCCGGTTTAGCTTGTAGCGGCCGACGCGGCCCAGATCGTAGCGGCGCTCGTTGAAAAACAGGTTGTCCAGCAGGTTCTTGGCGTTGTCCACACTGGGAGGCTCGCCGGGTCGCAATCTGCGGTAAAACTCCAGAAGCGCTTCGTCCTCGTTGGTAACGGCGCTGTCCTTTTCAATGGTTGTCTTAATGTATTGGTGCTCAGGATCTACGTCCACCTCGGCGAACATTTCCAAGAGTTTCTCATCTGTGGCGAACCCGATGCAGCGCAGCAGCGTGCTGATGGGGGTCTTCCTCTTGCGGTCGACCTTCACCGACAGCACGTCTCTGTTGCTCGTCTCGAACTCCATCCACGCACCCCGATAAGGGATTAGCTTGGCAGAGGCCAATTGCCGGCCCGTGTTCGGATCGGAGTCGACACTGAAATATACGCCTGGCGAACGCACCAGTTGGCTGACCACGACTCGCTCAGCGCCGTTGATCACGAAGGTGCCGTTGGTCGTCATCATCGGTATGTCGCCGATGAACAGTGTCTGCTCCTTGACCTCGCCCTGGCCGGGGCCGGCGGCGTTGATCTTCAGTTTTACGGTGACGTGCAGAGGGGCCGAGAAGGTTATCTCCTTCTCTCTGCACTCGTCCTCCGTGTACTTGGGCTTCTCGAAGTAGTGTTCCTCGAACGTGAGCTCGAATCGCCCACCGGAGAAGTCCTCTATTGGCGAAATCTCCTCGAATAGCTCTCCCAGACCCTCGGACTTGAACCAGCTGAAAGAGTCTAGCTGTACTTGAATAAGGTTCGGCACATCGAGAACACTGGGCAGTTTGGCGTAGGACCGCCGTCTCGGGGCCAGAGATCGGATAGCGGGAACCTTGACGACCTGCTTAGCAGATGCCATATGCAGTCACACTCCTCGCGTGTGTTAAATTGGTACGACGTTATTGACGCTGAGGCCGGAAAGAGGTAAAAGGAGACGCAGTTTGACTGGGATCTGGTTGGTTTTTCGTATGTGGTGAAAGGTAAGTCGTGGCAAAAAGAGACATAGCTCGACCAATATTTAATGTTAATGGAATACAATGGGGCTGTCAATGTTTTTTCGCCCCCTAGTTGGATTTTCCCGGAATCAGCATTTGTGAATATCCTTTCATGGCTTATCGGACCGTAAAAGTTGATTTTGTTTTGGTTCGTTGCGCGGCGTGCCCGCTTCCCCAGATCGGGTTCGTCGCCAATGAACAGCGAGGGCGCTGCGTGGCATGAGCATATCGGTAGTACCGGCACACCGGGTCGTAGCCAAATTTGCCCAGCAAGCGTCGCACCTTGATGCGTCGGACGCAGCTGACGCCATCGAGCAGGAGCTCCGGCCATACGTCCGGAGCCTTCTATCCAATCTGAACCCATCATTCGTGGAATTAGGGGTGCGTTCTGCGATAACACAGCTGGGCGATCCCGATCCGCGCCGGCTTGTGGAGGCCCTTTCCCAGCTGGAGGAGGGTCGCGCCAAAGAGATCGCTGAGGAGGCCCTTCACACGGCTGCCGTTCACCTTCCCAGGCCGGACATCAACGCGCGCGTGGTGCTTCTCCCGGGGGACGGCGAAAGCAGGGTTCTGGTACAGCAGATGAGAGGCGTCCTGGGGTTCACCCTGGGATCACAGGTAGTTCTGGTTTTCGTGTGGCCGACCGAGAACTGGCAACGTTGGCTCGGCTACACCATGACCCACGAGTACGCCCACCTGGTGCGCAACCATCTCTTCCCCAGGGGCCTGACCGGCGGGCGCCTGATTTACATGCGTACCCAGGAGCCGGAGACCCTGCTGGATGCCATGATCGTCGAGGGCCTGGCAGACACCTTCGCCATGGGAATCGTTGAGGACACCAGCCCGCCGTGGATAAGCGCTTTATCGCCAGACGTGGAGCGAAGCATCTGGCCCAAAGTGCGCAGGCGGCTGGCGGTGGCGGACCCATCCGAGATTCGCAGGATCCTGTTTGGCGACAATGACAGGATACCCACGTGGACCGGCCACACGGTGGGTTATCGCATCGTGCAGCGCTACATGAAAATGAACGGCGACCCATCGCCGGCCAGCATGATTGGCATGCCGGCATCCGCCATATTCGAGGCGTCCGGGTACGAGCCTCCTGCCTGACGGACCGCAGTCAGCGCCGGACCGATATCCGCAAGAAGATGTCGTCAATATAAGGGGCTATCTCCTTCCAGTCCTCGGCCTCCGCCTGAATCACAGTCCAGACGGCGTTCCCTCCCCCGAGGCTAATCAGCAATGCCCCACGCAACACCACCCCATCGGGCCTTGGGCCGAAGAAGTCGATTCGGTAGGCCGGCGACGTCCTCTTCTTGAAGACCACACCTCTTTTGATTATGCTGAAGGCGGGGTTGCCCGGCTTTGCTTCCGCGCCGTAGGCTCCGGCGTCGGCGTGACCCTCATCCGGCACCACATCTAGCCGCAGCACCGCGGATGTGCGCGTATCGGCCGCCATATAGTCTGCGGATCCGTCTACTACAAGCGCCCAATGCGTGGGGTGGGCCAACGCGTAGCCTAGACCGTCGTCGGAGAAAGTCCAGGGGTTAAATGAGGCCTGAACGCCCAACATGTCGGCCCGCACATCCGGATTGCCGTCCCAGATCTCAGCGGTGGATAAGGCGTCCAGCGAGACAAGCCGGCTGCCCTGCAGCCGCCACAGAAGTCGGCCCTTGCCGCTTACTCCCTTCTCGTCCGTAAATTCGTAAATGAATTCCTGCGCTTCCCCTTGTGCTCCCCAGGCGGGTTGGCCCACACCGGACCGGATTCGCCGCTCCGACAGTATCTCCCAACTGGTCCACCTGGAATCAGGCGCAGGCTTGAAACCGGAGTCCAGGTATCTGTCCAGTGAATAAATCCTGTCGGGGTCGACCCTCTCGACGGAAATCCAGACCACGCCGCCATTTGCTCCTGATGTCATGAAAACCTGGTCCGGGTCGTCGTCGTGGAGCCGCCAACCGTCGGGGACATGCACGCTGTACCAGTGCTTTTCGCTGACGTAAACGCGGCCGGTCCCCTCTGACAAACCTTCGGTACCGGACGACACTGAGTCCACCGGAGCCAGCTCGCCTGACATTAGCGAAGGCAACGCCTCTTTTATGTGGTCCGAGGCGATTGCCAGGCCAATTCCCTGGATTGAGCGGCCCAACACCCGCTCCACCCTGGAGGTGTTGATGCCCACAACCCGGCCTTGAGTATCGATTAGAGGCCCTCCGCTATTGCCCGGATTGATCGCGGCATCCGTCTGCAGGTAATTCAGGCCATTGGACTGACGCTTGGCCGACACCACGCCCTTGGTTACGGTGGCGGAGCTTCCCAATATGGTCCCCAGTGGAAAGCCCAAGGCGGCAACATCGTCCCCGACCGAGACGCCGTCGGAATCGGCAAATGCCAGCGGTACGAGGTCATCGCCATCCACCTGGATCACCGCCAGGTCCAAGTCCTTGTCCACGCCCACAACCGTGCCGGTAATCTCGGAGCCCCCCTGAATTACGACCGCCACCTGGGTAAATCCGCCCACGACGTGGGCGTTCGTCACGATCCAGCCCTCTGCTCCAACGACGAAGCCCGACCCTTTGCCCGCAGAGGTGATTATCTGCACCACGGAGGGCTCTATCTCCTTGACAAGCTGAGACAAGGTCGGCGTCGCGGTAGGTGAGGGCGTGGCAGTATCAACAGGCGGTGGCGTTGATGTGGCCTCCGGGCTGGGCGTCGGCGTTAACGTGGGCGTACCTGTTGGCGTTGGGGGCGGCGTGCGCGATACATCCCGAACTGTTTTGACCGTGGCCGTTGGTGTGGGTATGGCCTGGACAGTCGCCTCTACTCCCGCAGCGATAGTGGCCTGTATATCAACCTGTACCACCGGCTGTACGACCGGGGGAGCCGTGGAAGTCAAAGCGGGCAAGGCAGTCTGCACGGCCGCCTCCACGGTAGCCTGGATGTCCGGCGAGGGCGTTGCCTGACATGCCGTAAGAACGGCGGCGGCCAGGACAAACAACGTAACAATCAGTACTCGAGGCATATGCCGTATTTTACCAGAGCCCATTACAATATCTTCGCCGAACTCGCCACCAAACTTGACTGTGGGGAGTCACCTGCCCTAACTTTTGATGTAACCCCCCGTACATGGGGATTACACAGGGATACGAATAGTGTAGCCCCTAGCTAGATGGTGAAAATGGGGGGGGTGAAATTACACAGGTGGAGATGGCATGAAATATTACCGTTTGATATCCGCCGAAGACGGCACCAGGCTTGCGGTAGAGACCCAGGAGGGTGTGCTGACCGACCTGACGTCGCTGGATGAGGACGTGACGGACCTGGAGGACCTGGCCTCGGCCGCGTCCATATCCGGCCTCACCATCGATGAGGTCGCCGAGAGGCTAATGCAGACTGGCCAGCCGGACCTCATTCAGCTTGAGGATGTGCTTGAGGCGTCAAGCGAAGGCGAAGGCAGCTTCCAACTGGACCGTCCATTCGAACCGCCAGAGGTCTGGGCGGCGGGCGTCACATACAAAAACAGCGAGATCGAGCGTCGCAGGGAGAGCGACACGCCGGACGTTTACTCTAACGTGTACGTCGCCGACCGGCCTGAGTTGTTCTTCAAGGCAACGCCGGACAGGTGCGTCGGCCCTTTCGAGTTCGTGGGAATTCGCGAAGACTCCCCCTGGAACATACCAGAGCCTGAGCTGGCCTTCGTGCTCTACAAGGGCGAAATAATTGGCTACACCATCGGCAACGACATGAGCAGCCGGTCTATCGAGGGGGAGAACCCGCTCTACCTGCCCCAGGCAAAGGTATTCAACCGCTGCTGCGCCATAGGCCCCTGTTTCGTTACCGCCGAGTCCATTGGCGACCCGCAGGACCTGGGGGTGAGTTGCGTTATCATCCGGGACGGCGAAGAGGTGTTCAGCGGAGAGACATCCACATCGGAGATGGCGCGCACCTGCGAGGAGCTGGCAGACTGGGTACAGCGCCACAACTTCATGCCCAACATGACGACGGTGCTAACAGGCACGGCCATCGTGCCACCGCCGGACTTCACTCTGGAGGCGGGCGACACTGTAGTTATCACCGTGGAGGGCATCGGAACGCTGGAAAACGAGGTCATGGTGGTCTAAACGCGGCCAAAACGAATGGCATTTGACGCGGGGCAGGGACATCGAGAAGAATTCGGACGAGAGAGGCTTCAAGTGAAAATTTACTGGCAAGAGATCAGACGGGGACAGCGCCTGGTAATGGACGCCGACGACCACGAGGAGGAGATCGGAGGCGTCCGCCTGAACAAGGGCGTGTACGACGCCTTCGCCAAGACCTTTGGCTATGACCCGGGCCGTGCGGTCAAGGGCATAGCCACGCTGGAGCAGGCCAAGGAATTCGTTGAGTCCCTTCGGCCCTGGGAGCTTTTCGAAGGCACCCAGGACCTCACAGTGGAAGAGGAAGTCCGGTCGGAGCCAACATAATTCCGGCCCCGAGTATCCTGGGGGGCTGGTGGAAGAGCATCGCTACTGATTGATCAGGGCATCCAGCCCACGGCCTCGCAATAACAGTTCGCCGCGAATGCATCTGGGCTTTTTCACCACTGGCCGGACGCGTCGTGGAATGAGGTGAGGTCGGACTGCGTGGCAATGCCCAGCTCCACAATTTGTTGTGCTCAGTCGCGTTACGGCGCATTCTGGAAACACGCGGAACACCTGAATTCAGGCCAATCATCCGGGAGAGCCTCAGACCGCTGATCTGACTGACAGCTAAATGCTGAGAGGCTGATAGCTGACCGCTCCTCATGCGTGGCTCATGCCGCCGTCCAGGTACAGCGTCTCGCCTGTCATGTAGTTAGACGCGTCCGAGGCCAGGTACAGGGCGAGCAGGCCCACCTCCCGCAGCTCGCCGACGCGGCCAAGCGGCACCAGTCTGCTCGCACGCTCACGGGATGCGGCTACCCCCTCGGGTCCGCTGGTTACCTCGTCGGGGAAGAGGCCCGGCGCGATGCAGTTAACGTTGACGCCATATGGGGCCCATTCAAGCGCCAGGGTCTGGGTCATGCGCGACAGACCGGCCTTGGCAACGGAGTACACCAGCATCTCCGGGCTGCCCTTTCTGGCGGCGAACGCGCTGATGTTGATCACCTTGCCCTTGCGGCGTTCCAGGAAGTGACTGCCCACCGCGCGGCAGCCCTTGAAGGCCTCCGTCAGGTTGATGTCCAGCACAGACCGCCACTCGTCGTCGCTGATGGGCTCGCCGTCGGTCGAGCCGGGCAACGGCACCAGCGTCCTGCGAATAGCGTCGCCCAGGTTGTTTACCAACACATCTATGTGACCCCACCGGTCCATCGCGTGCTGTATCGTCCGAGCCCAGTCCTCCGAATTCGTGGCGTCCGCCGTTAGCGTCTCGATTGGGTGGCCTTCGGACGCCATCTCCTCGGCTAGCGGGTCCAGGTAGCGGTTGGTCAACGACGTGACCATAACCCTGGCGCCCGCCTCCGCCAGCACGCGGGCTATGCCCTTGCCTATGCCCCGCGCGGCCCCCGTTACGATGACGGTCTTGTTTTCCACACTGTATTCACCTGGCAGCATCTGATGTCCTCCGTACCTGGGGATACTTTTGAATATCGGGTCAGTCTAGATGGAATCCAGGGCCTGCTGCACGAAGTCCATGCCCACCTGTCCCTTCCAGCCGTCCAACAGCCTGGTGGTTACGTGGCCGGGGAGAGAGTCTCCGATAGCATAACCGTTGATCGACGCCACGGGCATTATGCAGAACCGCGTGCTGGTGACGAAGGCCTCGTCAGCCCGATAAACGTCGCTGGTGGAGTACTCGCCCTCGTCAACGGGAATGCCTTCGCCGTCGGCCAGCTCAAGAATCATATGCATGCTTACTCCCGGCAGCACGTTGCCCCGGTCCGGCAGCTTGATGCGTCCTTCCTTCACGAACATGAAGTTGGCGCCTTTGCACTCGGTGATAATGCCTTCGCCGTTGGACATCAACGGGAATACCTGTCCGCCTGCATTATCACGGGCCTTGCCGTCGCCGGCTGCATCGTTCGGCAGGCCGTAGGTCTCCGGCGTAATCAGCCTTATGCCGTCTCGGTACCCGCCCGCGAACGAGCTAAAGTCCAGAAGCTCGAAGTAAATTAACACCGTGACACCAGTGGGCTCCTGCGCGCCCTCGTCCCTGGTCAGGCTGGCTATCTGCGTGATGGTAAAATCTTGGCCCGGCGCCAGGAGAGGGCGATTGGCCTCCAAAAGCGCCAGCGTTACCTCCTCGATCTCATCTATGTCGAACTCGACGTTTATATGGAACTGCTCCAGCCCGTCAAACATGCGATGCAGGTGCCTGCGGAGTTCGAAGACCCGACCATTAAATGTCCTCTCCGCATCGTATATTCCGCCGCCGGAGTAGTCGCCGCGCCGCCTGAGCTCGGCTGCTATTCGACCGAACGTCATGACTTGCCCATCGAGAAAACCCAGAAAATCAGGTGACTGCGTCATAGTCTACCTCTGCGTGCCGCCCGCGGACGGCGTCTGTAAATCTGAGGACTTACCGCTGGGATTTCAGGCTTGCGTCCAGTTGGCGAAGCGACTCCATCTGCGGGGCCATAATGTTAATGAAGGGCCGGACCCGCTTGATCATCCCGATGGCCTCGTCGAGGTTATGCCCCTGACTGAGGAAGTACGCGGCGGCCATGGTCGGCGCGC
Organism: Chloroflexota bacterium; assembly: GCA_022572805.1. Classification (GTDB taxonomy): domain Bacteria; phylum Chloroflexota; class Dehalococcoidia; order Lucifugimonadales; family JADFKI01; genus Casp-Chloro-G4. The sequence continues at coordinate 2,059 of JACZVF010000032.1, read as the reverse complement.
GTCCAACGCCGGCAGAGCAGTGGATGTAGACCTTACCCCCGCCATTCACAGCATCCGAGATAAAGGCGATGCCCTTTTGCAGGTGCTCGATGGACGGCGACGTATCGTCCACAGTGGGTAGGTGGCAGTAGTTTTCCAGGTCCAGTCCGTGCTCGGCGTCGTCGAACTCGACCCGCATGTTCACCGAATACTGTATGCCTGCCTGCTCCAGGCGCTGCTTGCCTCCGAGCTTGTACTGCGGGCCAACGTAAATCTCAGGGGTAATGCGGCTGTAGGTGAGAATGGGTTTTCCGGTCAGGTATGGTATGCCCCTGGCGTAGACCCATATGGCCGTGGTCCGAAGTCCCTGGGTCCGTAGCCTTCGGACGGCTATTTTCAGGCCCTTTACAAGAAGGTTCATTTTCCTTCGTCAGGATCCGGGGCGTCAGGGTCCGGGGCGTCGGAGTCCAGACCATCGGAATCCGAATCGTCGTCGGCCATGAAGCGCATCTGCTCGCCGTACGCCGTCTGGATTCGGGTTATGCGAAGCTCTGCGGAGGCCAGGGTCTCGTTGCAGATTCGGGCCAGCTTCATGCCGTCCTCGTATAGCTTCGTGGCGTCGGCCAGCGGCAGGCCGCCCTTCTCCAGGGCCTGCACCGTCTCGTCCAGACGGGTAAGCGCCCCCTCGAAGGTCAGCTTGCTGAAGTCGGCTTGAGCCTTGCTATCGTCGGTCTTTTTTGATCCGGGTTTGGGCAAAGGGTCTCCTGATTGGTGAATCGATTGGGCCGACTACTGGCTCAGGCGAAATGGCGGATACCTGTCCGTGACCATCAAAAAAGCGTAGGCCTGGACCCGGACCGACCAACGCATCACGCCAACGACAAAGTTGAACAGGCCTCTCGGGCAACGGCCTGTGAACAATATCGCGAACCAGGCAAGGATAATGACGATGATGGCCGCAATGCCCAGGAAGAAGAGCACGATGTAATGCGGAACCGCCAAAAACCACTTGACCAGCGGAAGCCACCGGTTCAGCTGCCCAGGCACGTCCGGGTAAGCCATGTTCAGATGCACCGCCTGCTCCTCGTCAGTGGACGGGTATTCGTCCCGAAGCAGGCTGAAGTAGACTGTCACCCGGCTGAATAGTCTCAGAAGCTCCAGATTCCAGTCGAACCACCAGCGGGGGTACTTCCGCCTGAACAAGATCATCAACAGGGGCGGCAAGACCAGCAGCGCTCCCGCCATTGAGTAGAGAACGATGTAAATAGGAATCACAAACACCAGACGGAAGAATGAGGACGCCCTGTTCAACGATTCCTCAGGGTAATCAACGTTGAACTGCACAGGGTAGATATCTTGCTGAAAAGTCATGATTACACCTCATATTCCTGCAGGATTTGTAGTTGGGCCTAGTTTAGCACACGCGGACATCGGCCATCTTGCGGGTTCGCCCAGAGCCTTTAAGCCCCTCGAACACCGGATACGTCCGCATCCAAAGCGCCTTGACCCAGAGTGATGTTCAGGCCGTCTCCAACGGCCACCTGCGAGGAGCCGGTCACCACAGGGCCGTCTTCGCCCTTCTGGACGATGGCGTAGCCCCGTCGCAGGGTGTCCTTGGGACTCAGCGTTTCCAGGCGCAAACGCAGCCCGCCCAGCCGCTCAGTGCTCAACCCGACCGCATGACGCAGATGGGTCGCGGCGCTCCTCAACAGGTCGTCCACCCGAATGCGCAGCGTATCGAGGTCGGGCAGGGCGCGTTGGAGTCTTGAGTCGATTTGCCTCAGGGCGTCGTTTTCTGCATTTAGCTGCCCGTCGATGTACGAGTTCATTGCCCGCGCGGAGGCCACGATGCCGGACATCAGCTCTATGCGGTCAGGCACGGCCATCTCGGCGGCGGCGGAGGGCGTCGGGGCCCGGCGGTCTGCGACAAGGTCGGCGATGGTGTAGTCGGTCTCATGGCCTACCGCGCTTACCACCGGGACCCTGCTGGTGTAGATGGCCCTGGCAACGGCCTCCTCGTTGACGGCCCACAGGTCCTCCAGCGATCCCCCGCCTCTGGCCCGGAGGGTGCCATCGACGT
>JACZVF010000213.1 GCA_022572805.1 Chloroflexota bacterium | reverse complement strand
ATCTTGTACGTGTTGCGGACCTGTGCCCTGAAGTGGACCCTGAAGCTCATGAGGACAACCTGGCCCTTGCCCAGTGGCACCGTGGCCAGCGCCGTGCGGCCGTAAAGCTTTTCCGGCCCAATGAGCCAGCCGCTCAGCAGCGGATTCCCCAGGGGATACTTGCCGACCACCCTGCCCTCGCGCACGTCGAACGCAGGCCCGTTAAAGAACATTGCCGCGGCCTTGTCCGGCATTCCGTACGCCAGCGGATGGCTGGTGTCCAGAAGCAGGCGCACCAGCGTGCCGGGCGCGAAGAATTCGGTGTGTGTAACCCCGGCCAACACGTTTTTGATCGGCAGCTCCAGGTAGCGTATGGCATACCTGGAAGAGCTGTCCCACGTTACCAGCGTGCCGCCTTCCTCCACAAATCTCTTCAGCATATCCGCGCCTTCGTCGCCCAAGCCTCCCGTGTAGTCGGGATGGTAGTAGCTGGCGCTGTGGCCACTGTGCATGTGGCGGGTGTGCTGGTGAGGCAGAACGATTGCGTCGAAGCGCTTGTGCAGGTCGCCCCGCCGAATATCGCCGTCGTTGATCGACTGGTAGCCGAAACCGTAGTCGTCAAAGACGTACCGGGTCCATCCCTCCTCCACAGCCGGAACGTAGCTTCTGTACAGGCCAATTCGAGGCATGGCCAGCTCGAAGGCCGGCGTATCCGGAATCTCTGATGTCGCAAAGAGGTCCACCGACTCCTCCGTAGCTATGGTCTCTGCTACCTTGCTGACGCCGTTGCTGCCGTGAACGACGAAGGTTCCTTGAGGGAAATGGCTACCGTTGAGGCTGATAGGCTCCCTGGCCCGCGAAACTTTGGCGCCGGCTTCCAGCAAGCGATTGATGGCCCGAAAGCTGGCGTTGGTCTCTGACCGGATGAGGTACGCCTTAATCTTGTCCTTACCGTTGAGCAGCACGCGGCCCCTGGGCGGCTGGATTTTTCCCAGTCGCTTGAGCTCGGCCACAAATGCCGACCTGGCCTCGTAAACGTCTACGCCCATCTTGATGGGCAAGCAGTGAGCGGTAACGTCGTAGGGCACTACGGGAGCGCCGTCCGTTTCGGCGCGCAGGTCCGGGTAAATGTGGGGGCCAAGAAGCGTCTTTGCAAATGCACCGTATGGCTGGGACGTGAGGATCACCCTGGTGCCGGGGGCGTACGTTACGCCGTTGGACTGAAACGACTTGACGGCCTCGTGGATCTCCACCAGGCCCATCTCCATGATATTTAGAAGCTCAGAAGCCGCGGGGGCGTCTCGTTGCTGTGTGGGTATTAGGTAAGCGAAAGGGCCTCCTACCTCGGACAGGGCCGCCCTGCCGACCTTGTAGAAGTTTCGGAGCCATGTGTCCCTGTTTCGGGCTGCGTTGTTCAGGCAGGCCATCACCGCCGCGAAATCGTAATCAACGATGTCCCGAAGCCGCCAGAGGCCGGGTGTCCACGGCATGGGGTGGTTCCACGATTTTTTTGTGGGCGATTCGCCACGGTCCGAGCTTAGCTGGTTGGGTTGAAGCTCCACCGGCGACGCTATGCGCACGCTGGCGGCCTCCGATATAACACGAATGCCACCGTGGTAGTGCTGGTACGTGCGATTTGGGCTGTAGGCGTCGTACACCACGTTTACGGCCACACCTGCCTTGCCCTGGGCGGTGAGCTCGGAGGCCATTGAGGAGCCCAGCATTGCCAGCTCGCTCTGCAGTATCGGGTCAACATTCGGGCCGACAGGGTCCACGAAGGGAGGTAGGATCATCCGCATGCCCGTGGCCCGCGTCTGGTGAAGGTCGTAAAGGATCTGCGGATGCCAGGCGTTGAAACAGTGTTGCAGGACAAGCCTAGTCTCCACCTGCGTGAACATGAACCAGTCCCGGTTGTTATCGTGGCCCGTGTACTTGTGGTAGAGAAACGGCGGCATCACCCCTTCGTATGATGTGCCGATGGTGCTGTCGTACCATTTCTTGACAGATATCAGGCCGTCGGGATTCAGAGATGGGATTAGCAACAGAATCACGTTATCGAGAATGCGGAGAACGCCCTCGTCGTCGCTGGTGGCAATGTGGTGCGCCAGCAGGGGCGACATCTGGGTTGCGCCCACCTCGGTGGCGTGTATGCTGCACGTGACGGCGACAACGACCTTGCCCTCGGTGATGAACCGGTCGGCCTCGGCATCGTCGCCGATGGTCCGTGGGTCAGCCAGCCGTTTCTGTATGGCGCGGTACCTGTCGATTTTGGCCAGATTCTCCGGGGACGAGATGATGGCCATTATGAAGGGATTGCCTTCGGTGGTCCTGCCGATTTCTTCCGTAACGACCCGGTCCGACAGGCGCCCCAGCATGCGGAAGTAGTCGGCGATCTCAGGCCAGTCGGCCAATCGCCGGTCGTCGCCCGGCTCGAAGCCGAGAAACTCAACGGGGGTGCTAATCTTGTGTTCGGCGCCGGCGTTTTGATCGCTCAACTGTAAGCACGTGTTCCCATCTGGCATGCGCTGCGCTAAACTTGCGTCAATTTGCAGCTTATGCCGGATATTTTGGATAATACAGCAAATACCGGTCGAGGGACATTATGGCAAGAAAACGATACTGGTTGATTAAGTCGGAGCCGGGGGCCTACTCGTACGCCGACCTGCAGCAAGAGGAAGACCAGACTGCCGAGTGGGACGGCATTCGCAGCTACACGGGCCGGAACTACATGCGAGACGAGATGAAGGTCGGCGACGGTGTGCTGTTCTACCACTCCAACGCCAAGCCAAACGCGATTGTGGGGACCGCCATAGTCGTTCAGGAGGGCTACCCCGACGATACGGCATGGGACCCGGACTCGGAGCACCCCGATCCCAAGAGCACGCCGGACGACCCCGTCTGGTACATGGTGGACATAAAGGCGGAAACCGAGTTCCAACGGCAGGTGACTCTGCAGGAAATTAGGGAGAGGAAGAGCCTGGGCGACATGGTGCTGGTAAACAACTCTCGCCTATCCATCCAGTCGGTGACGGGCAAAGAGTGGCGGACTATCCTGAAGATGGGGATGGGGGAAAGTTAAGTAGATTCGCGCCGATTCAAGCATCGCCGGCGTTTATGCGAATCAATTAGCACACAATGCTGCCCCATATATGATAAATTGCAAACAATACAATTAATGCGGGAGGCGGCATTCCAATGAAATTCGCTATTTTGGGAGCAGGGGCGCTTGGCTCGATCATGGCCGCGCATCTGCTTAGGGCGGGGCATGATGTCCAGGTGATCGCGCGGGGCAGCCGTGCGGCGTACCTGAAGAAACATGGAATCACCATCAGCGGCTTGGTCGACATCAACGTCCCCTGCCCTGTGGTTACCGACCCAAAATTGATCGAGCCCACCGATGTCCTGGTGATTGCGGTCAAGACCTACGACATGGAAGCAGCTTTGGCCGGTGTTGCAAACATCGCCGTCGGCAGCGTGCTGTCCGTTCAGAACGGGATGATGAAGGACGGGCAGATCTCTCAAGTATTCGGCAGGGAACGCACGTTAGGGGCTGCGACCGTAACCAGCGGGGAGTTGCTGCCCAACGGAGAAGTGCGATTCACCCTGAACGAATGTTTGTACATCGGGGAGCTTTCAGGAGAAAAGACGCAGCGCGTCGATGAGGTGGCAGATGTGTTGGTAAAGGCCGGAATCGGAGCGCAAGCCAGCGATAACATAGTAAGCATTGAGTGGTCCAAGTTTGTGCCCTGGGTCGCGGGGGTGGCCTTGTCCACCCTGACCCGTTTGGAGACGCACAAGTTTCTTTCCGATCCTGATCACGCCTACCTGATGGCAGGCCTGGTAAGGGAGGTCGCCTCCATACCGGAGAAGATGGGCATCGCTCTCGAAGATATTCCGCCAATACCAGTTAAAACCATGTGCGCTGCTCCGTTTGACCAGGCGGTTGAGCAAATTCAGGCGATGGGTCGACATTTTGAATCCGTCGCTCCCACGCACAAGATATCGACGCTGCAGGACCTTGAGCACGGCCGAAGGATGGAAGTGGAAGAGACGTTAGGATTCGCTCTTAGAGAGGCCCAGAAATTGGGCGTAGCCACACCCACGCTGGAAACCTGCTACCGGTTTTTGACTGGCGTGAACAAGTTCACCATGTCGTCCAGCTCTTCAGCGAGCTGACGAATATCGCCGTCGCGACGGGAGCATCATGCCTTCCGCGAATCAGGCCGTCTCAAAAGTGACCGTACGCGCCGTCGCTCTCCAGCCCCCGTTCCATGACGACCACGTCTTGCAGGCTGCCGTAGACATCCTTGACACGATTTCTGAGGACGGCTACCTCCTCGAAACCTGCCGTGGCCGCAGCGTGTATGGCTCCCATTTCGCGCCTGTCCACCAGCTCGAAGAAGAGGGTTTCCAGCTCCAGGGCCCGGCCCAGATCGATAAGCTCTTGAATCAGGCGGGCGCCCAGCCCGACCCGCCGGTAGTCCGGATGGACAACGACACGAAGCTCCCCCACGTGCCTTCTGGCCGGCGCTCGGCTCCTGTGTAGGGTAGCATCGGCCACGATCTGTCCGCCGGCAATTGCTATGATGGGGACGGCTCGATCGTAGTCCATGTTGTCGATCCAGCCTTGAATCACCTCTGGGGCGGTCACGTTCTCCTTGAGGTAAAAGCGGTCCTCCTCGGAGATGGTCTGGAAGAACCTGGCCAGCATGATCTTGTCATCCTTCGCCAGAGGCCGGAATGTAAATTCCGACCCGTCTTCCAGCTTGACGTCGAATGGATACCTTTGCAGCACGACGTTAACGTCCATGATGACCTCCCCTGTTCGTGATGGTATATGTCTGGTGCGCCTCGGCGATGGGAATAATCCGGCTTTCCGAGTGCGGCGTCGGTCCGGCCCATTGTTACACAAGTGATACAGGGGGCCGGACCAACATGACAGGTAATTTGTGAGACGAGATTACATCCGTGTCCACGTTTCCGGTCCTTACGTTCTCTGACCGCCGTCGAATCATCCCCATAAAGATCACGTCCTGCTATAGGTTGGAGATAGAGGCGGTCATCTGGTAAACGGTCATGAAATATTCCCACGTCCTACAGGATACACGGCGCAGGAAATCGGGTATCAAGTCACTATCTCAAAATCGTCA
>JACZVF010000212.1 GCA_022572805.1 Chloroflexota bacterium | reverse complement strand
CCGTCTATATCCAAGGCGATTAACCTGTATCCCATAAGCTCCGTCCGGTTAACATGGTGCGCAGCGCGATTTTGCACAGAGGCGTCAAATTCGCATGAAATGTCCTTCGACAGCCCCGTGGCGATCGTATTTTATTACATACATTCGCGGTTTCCGCCGCGTCGGAGAGAACCACCAGCTATTAGACAACTTAATCGGCAAAGCCGCGCTGTGTTAGAATTTCCCACATGAAGTTGCTCAGGAGATTACCTCCTAGGCTGGTCCTATGGCTAGTCCTGGTGCCAATCGTGGTGTACCTCATGGTCACCGCGTATAACGGCAATTCCAGCGGCCAATAGAGTCCCCTGCTAACTCTTTACGAAGAGATCTCGGCGATAACCTCAATCTCCACAGGTATACCGTGCGGCAACGAGGCCATGCCCACCGCCGACCGGGCGTGGCGGCCCTTTTCGCCGAAGACCTCCACCATCAGGTCGGAGCATCCGTTCGCCACCGCCGGATGGTCTCCGAAGTCCGGCGGGCAGTTGACCATCGCCAGCAGCTTAACTATGCGCTCTACCCTGTCCAGATCGCCGACCAGCGACTTTATTCTAGCAAGTATGTTTATACCGGTGAGCCGCGCCGCCTCGTAGCCCTCCTCCACGGTGAGGTCCTTGCCTACCTTGCCGTTGGGAGTGGTGCCATCGGGCCTATTGGCAGGACCCAGCCCTGCGGTGTAGAGCAGGTTGCCCGTCTGCACACCAGGCACGTAGTTCGCAATCGGCGGCGGCGTCTCCGGCAGGGTGATGCCTAGCTCCCGGATGCGGTCCTCGATCTTCGACATTTTTAGATACCTCCGCGAAATCTTGTTTGCTGCCATAGGAACCTGGGCATTCTAAAGGATTCCCCGCCGAGATGACCATATAGCTGTCATACGGCGTAAAATCCCGCAGCCGTGGTACTATGTGTCGCGCAATACCAATCCACCTGATGAAGAGAGGCAAGCAGCATGGTACTGTCCGGCGATTCGCTGAGGCTCACGGGTGTGAACCACCTCACTTACAACGTTCAGGACCTGGAGAGGGCGACGAAGTTCTGGGTGGAGGTCCTGGGCATCAAGCAGATTCCCAGGATGGTGAACAGCGATCACCTCAACTGGCTCCAGCTACCCAGCGGCACCATGGTGCACCTTATCCGCAACGAGGCAGGCATATCCGAGCCCTCCCATCACGGCGCGTTTGAGGTTGCGGACATCGACGCCGCCTTCGAGGCATTAAGAAATGATGAACGCGTCAAAATGCACTCCGAGGAGATCCAGGTGCGCAACGACGGCCAGCGCGCCTTCTATTTTTTCGACACTGAAGGCAACCGGATCGAGATCTGCACCAAGTCCGGCTTCGGCGTCCTCGTTTAGTTTTGGATTTTTTGCCTAGAGTTTTCGGGGCGGCACATTCACATCAGGCGCTGGCATTACAGGCGTAAACTCATAGCCGAGCCGCGTCCATTGTCATTCCGAGTCCGCCGCGGCGGACTCGGAATCTACAGCCTTCTTCCAGAACATGAGCGCCGCGCCCCAAATTACTGAAGCTAGGTTCCAGATTCCTCTTTGTGCCTCCTCTCCGAGGATTCGGAGTCCGAACTGGTACACGATAAGGTGTCGGACGCAATGACACTAAGCAACTATCTCAAAACTAGTCCGGGGGAGTCCAGAGGGGGTATGACCTCCTCTGGCAGAGGGTCTGGGGGGTGTGCCCCCAGTACAGGAGCACTCCGGGCGGGTAAGTGGGCCACAATGATTTTGAGATAGTCTCTAGGGGCTCGGATGCCTTGTTTGGCCTGCCCGGTCTTCCTTAACATACAATATTCCCCGTCGTAAACTCGTCTCCGAGGATTTGAATGACAGGGCCAAGCCGCGCTCATCGCCATGGGAAATCCGACTGCCCATGCGCTTCCGGCAGCCGTGGGGCACCTGTGAAATCAAGGCCTGGATTCGCATGGCTAGAAATTAGGCGAAGGCCAGAATACGAGCGGGGTTGGCCACGATGAGGTCGTGGATGGCCTCCTCCGAAAAGCCCTTTACCCGCATCCGTGGGACGATGTTGTTCAGGATATGGCCGTAGCCGTGGCCCCCGTACCTGGCCAGCCTGTGATTGGTGCAGATGTCCTGCCCCAGAACGATGTTCGGCCCGTGGCCCTCATCCACCATCGTCTTGATGACGGCCAGCCTCTGCGCGTCGCTGGGCATGTCGATGTCGGACAGCGGATAGAACGACGACTCGTTGCCGAACAGGTCCCACTCCAGGTAGCAACCGGTGGCGGCCAGCCCGCGCAGCACGTCGACGTTGAATATGGTACGGTCCAGGTGGCCGATAATAGTCCTGCCGATGTCGGCGCCGGCGTCGGCCAGCGCACCGATTATCTCAGCAGGCGCGCCCTCGTTGCGGCCCGGATGGATGAGAATGGCCGCGCCGGTCTCTTGCTGGGCTGCTGCCACCGCCCGCAGCACCTTGCGCTCGTTGTCCGTAAGAGGCCAGGTGCAGCCTATCTCGCCGATAACTCCCGCCTTGATGCCTGTGCCGTCCACCCCCACCGTGATGTCGTCGACGATCTGTCTTGTCAAGCCGTCAACAGACCGTCCGCCCATTTCCGGACCATGAACGGCGTCCACGTAAAAGCCGGCGCCCATGATCACGTTCACCCCTGACTCGCGGGATATGCGCTCCAACGCCCGGGGGTTGCGGCCGATGCCAATGGTCGTGGCGTCCACTATGGTCCCGCCGCCGGCGTCCTTATACAGCTTGGCTTCGTTAACGGCCGCGTCCTCGTCCAGCACCTCCAGGTTGGCCCTGTTGCTGTAGTGGTTGTGCCGAATCCAGCCCAGGTTCTCCAGGGTGATGGGCTCGTCTGCGAGAGAGGCATCCGCGGCATCATCGGGAGGCCGAAACATGAATGAAAAGTCTATAAGCAGGTGCTCATGCGTCGTGGTGGGACCCAACGCGCCGGGCGCCACGGGGCCCAGCACTGTCTGCACCAGTCCCGTCATTCCGGATGAAGTCAATGTCCGCCTCAACTCTGTAGAATTCGACAAGTAGGTAATTCGAGGCTAGCACCGCCCCGAGAAGGTAGTCAAGAGTCCGAGGGGCAGTCAAGAGGCAACCGCGGCCGCCGTTTGGGATTCCCCGGCACAGCGGACCAGGTATATTGAGCTACGAAATTCTCTTGAAGCTGGGGTAGGCGAAGACGAATACCAGCGTCAGCACCGCCAGCGTCAGGCCGCTTAACGTGAGCGCGTTAGGGGTGCCGATGTACTCAGCCAGGGTACCGAAGGGCAGAGCGCCAATGGGCATCATGCCGAATGTCATCATGGCGATGCTCATAACGCGGCCCCGCATCTCCGGCGCGGAGTAGAGTTGCATCAGCGTCATGTTCATGGACATGAAAACAGAGCTCAGCAGGCCTATTATGACCAAAAACGGAATCGCCACAAGGTAGTTGGGCGACTGCGACAGGCCCATGAGCGCGATGCCCCAGAAAATGCCGTTGAACAGCAGCAACATGCCGCGCTTGTTGAACTTGCGCATGGAAGCTATGCCCAGCGTACCTACAAGGGCCCCAATGCCCATGTACGTCATCAGGAGGCCGAGGTCCGCGGCGTTAACGTTGAGGGCTTCGCGCGCCCACGCAGGCATGAGGGCGAACAGCGTGAAACCAAATAGCGAGGGCAGGAACGCCATTATGGTAAGCCCACGCAGCCTCTGGTCGCTGAAGACGTACCTCAAGCCCTCCGTGATGTCTGCCGTCACGCTCTTCCGAGGCCGCGCGTCGCCAGGTGACTTGTGAACTTTCAACCGCATGACGGATAAGGCGGACAGCACGTACACGACGGAAACCAGGTAGAACACCCCTGATGTGCCAACGAAAAGTATCATGAAGCCGGCCAGTGCAGGGCCCAGGATTCTGGTCAGGTTCATGGCCGAGTTGTTCAAAGCCACGGCATTCATGAGTCTGTCATCCGGCACGATCTCTGAGATAATGGCCTGGCGGCTGGGCATATTGATCGCCATCATTGAGCCGTTGATCACGCCTATTATCAGCAACGCGCCGAACCAGATAGTGCCGCTGGCGTCCATCATCGCCAAGATTAAGGTCAATAGGGCATTGGCTAGCTGGCTGACGATAATCAGGTATTTCTTGGGGACCCTGTCAGCGAAGGCGCCGCCTATAAGCGACACGAAGGTCATGGGTGCCGCGAACGAGACCATCACCAGCACGAGAGCCAGGGGGGAATCGTCCTGCAGACGCAGCACCAGCCATCCCCTGGTGATCATCTGCATGTTCATCCCCATGAATGAGGCGAATGAACCAATCAAAATCCAGCGAAAGTCCCGGTTCTGCAATGTTTCGAAGATGGGGGACCCACGCATGGACTCTAAAGATCGAGCGGTACGTGACAGACCGGCAGGCTGCGTGGCAACAGCCGGAGACCCAATTACCTTTTCCGCCAATGCCGGTCCTTTCAGGTTTCTCTTGTCGCAGGCTCCCGTCACAGCAGACGCAGCCGAATAAGGCGCAAGAGATTTCAGGTATTCACCTACAGTTTAACACCAAATCAGATGGACGGAGCATAATGCCCGCACTGCTATCATAGATGTGATGCACGGGCGTCCGCAAAGGATATACTGAAGTCCGGCCAAGCGGCCCAGTGGTTCCGGCCGCCATCAGGCGCACGCAAGGCGAAATCTTCCATCCGCCAACTTGACACCCAAATGCCTTCGTCATACGCTGTCAACAGTAAGCAGGAGGCTTTGCATGGTAGTCAACACCGACCCCGGCATCCAGATGATCCTGGACAACGTTCAGGTTGTAGTCGCATCCGAGGGCGGATCGCTGGAGTTCATCGAGCTTCGAGACGGACGCCTCACCGTGAAGTACCACAAGGGCGTAAACGAAGAGTGCCCGGAGTGCGTCCCCGACCACGGTCTGGTGGAGCAGATGTTCCAGACATCGCTGAAGACCTACGCGCCGCACGTAAAGGACCTGGAGCTGCTGTAGTCCCCCGGGCCTGGGCGCCGTCGGCCGCAGCCACACGGCGCTGGTCACGGAAAAGGGCTGGGGAACGATAACGGCAGGGATGTAGCTGGGGCCTTCCGTG
>JACZVF010000211.1 GCA_022572805.1 Chloroflexota bacterium | reverse complement strand
CACTGTGGGTTTCGACCGCGACAATGTGCTGCCCCTCGACGACAAGCTGGCCCTGAACCCGGCCATGGCCCCCATTAAGGAGCTTTGGAACCAGGGCAAAGTGGCCATCATCAATGGCATCGGCTACCCGACGCCTAACCGCTCGCACTTCCGCTCAATGGATATCTGGCACACGGCAGAGCCCACGAAGGTGGCCAACGAGGGATGGCTGGGGAAGACGGTGCGAGAGCTGGACCCCAACGGCGAGAATGTTCTTACGGCGGTCAACTTTGGCCGTGGCCTGCCCAGGGCCCTCTCGGCGCAGGGTGTTGCGGTGGCCTCGGTGGGCGACCTGGCGACGTATGGCCTTTACCCGGATATCAAGGACGAGCAGGTCCGCAACCAGACCCTGGCCATCTTCTCGCAGATGTATGGCGGCTCCGGCAGGGACGCGGTCAAGGAGTTCATTCACCAGACAGGCCAGGGCGTCTTGAAGGGCGCCGATATCCTTGGCACAGCGCCGCAGAAGTACTCCTCCAGCGTGGAGTATGCGGACAACCCCCTGGCGCAGAGCCTACGCGACGCGGCGCAGGTGATGTTTGCAGACCTGGGCACACGCATCTACTACACTGGGCAGGGCAGCTACGACCACCACTCCGGTGAGGTCCCGCTACATACCGCGCTGATTGGCGACATGTCCTCCGCCGTAAGCGATTTCATGGACGACATGGAGGAGCACGGCTACGACAAGGACACGGTCATCGTGATCTTCTCCGAGTTCGGACGTCGCATCAAGGACAATGGCTCCGGCACCGACCATGGCTCAGGTGGCGTTGCCTTCATAATCGGCGGGTCCGTCAACGGCGGACTTTACGGCGAGCAGCCCTCTCTCAATCCCGACATGCAGTTGGAGGGCGACATGCACTTCAACAACGATTTCCGAAGCACTTACACCGAGCTTCTGGACGACTGGATGAGTGTCGACGCCAAACCCATCGTCAACGGCACCTTCGAAAAATTGAACTTCGTGAGGCAGTAGGAAGATGACTACGACCACAGCCAGGGACACGTCTTTGCACGCCCACCTGCTTCGCCGGGCCGGTTTCGGCGCCACGCCCGAGGAGCTGGACCACTACTCCGCTCTTAGCTACGAGGACGCGGTAGATGAGTTGCTGCGAGCCGAGAACCCGCAAAACCTGCCCGACGACCTCATCAGGCGATACCACACGGATATGCACGAGCTCCGCTTCTCCAATTCGGCGGCGGCGTACTGGCTCTACCGCATGGTAACGACCAAAGCCCCAATGCAGGAAAAGATCGCCCTATTCTGGCACGGCATATTCGCCACAGGCTACGCCAAGACCAATCAGGCACGCTCCCTGCTGAACCAGATCGAAATGTTCCGCAACTTTGGACTGGGCAAACTTGACGACCTGCTCCTAGAGCTGGCCAGAGACCCTTCGATGATCATCTGGCTGGACAACCAGGACAACCACAACGGCGCCATAAACGAGAACTGGGGCCGAGAGCTGCTGGAGCTATTCACTTTGGGCATAGGCAACTACACCGAGGACGACGTGAAAGAGGCGTCGCGGGCCTTCACCGGATGGACGCTGGGCAATGCCGAATACATGGCCATGCGCGCCTCCAAGGACTCCATATGGCCCTACGGTCGAATCGCCTGGCACTTCGATTTCCGCGACGGCGATCACGACCACGGAGAGAAGACTTTTCTGGGCGAGACCGGCGACCTGAACGGCGACGACATCATCCGCATAATCTGCCGCCAGCCGGCCACTGCCCGATACATCGCTCGGCACCTGTACGACTATTTCGTAGCCGACGAGGAGCCGGTGCCGCAGTGGCCCTACACGCCTCCCAAAGACCCCGAGGCAATCGACGCCCTGGCGCAGGCCTACTTCGATGGCGACCACAACATCGGTCATATGCTGAAGGTCCTGTTCAACTCGGACTTTTTCAAAGAGGCCCAGTTCGCCAGAGTCAAGGGCCCGGCGGAGTTGGTGGCCGGCACCATGCGGCTGAGCGGCGGCGTCACCAGGCCTATGCTCGAAATGATCTCAGACTCCGACCTGCCGGCGTACATGGGGCAGACCCTGCTCAACCCGCCGTCAGTCGAAGGCTGGCACGAGGGGACGGAGTGGATCAACAGCGGTTCCCTGGTGGAGCGGGTCAACTTCGCCGCAAAGGAAATCAGCGACATCACCAAGCCAGGCGTCCGGGTTATTATCGATATGCTGGCCAACGCCGACGGCGGCCATTACGCCCCTGACGCCCTCGTGGACCGCTGCCTGGAGATTATGGGCACCGGACAGGTTGACCAGGAGACCAGGGACTCGCTGGTGGGACGGGTTGCCGAGAAGGGCCCCATTTCTCTGGCCGGTCACCAGTCCGGAGACGATGCAGAGCAGCGCGTCGGCGAGCTGCTGGGTCTCATCGCCTCTACTACCGAGTATCAGCTAAATTAGCTATCAGCATTCAGCCGTCAGCATTCAGCCTGGGAATTCTCACCGGATTCTGTATGCTGGTAGCTGAAAGCAAACTCCGGGGAACTTGTCATGACAACGCAATCGGCATCCAGGGCAATAAGCCTTGGCTACCTCAAGACCATCGGCATCGTGAACAACCAACCTATCGGCCGGGGGTTCGCCAATCCCATTGACGTGGCGTTCCACCCCGACGGGCGCATCTTCGTGCTGAACCGTGGGGCGCCCACCTTCGCCCGCATAGGCGTAATCAACATGGATGAGGAGTACCTTTTCGAGTTCGGCAAGCACGGCGACGCCGACGGCCAGTTCAAGTTGCCGGCGGGCCTGGCCATGGACAGCGACACTAACCTGTACGTCACCGACGAATTCCACAATCGAGTAGTCGTTTTCGATTCGGACGGAAACTTCATCAAGAACTGGGGCGAAGGCGGCAGCGGGGAGGGCCAGCTCGCGGGACCTTCGGGCATCGACATTGACGCCGACGACAACGTCTACATCGCCGACCAGAACAACCACAGGGTGCAGAAGTTCTCCAACGATGGCCGCTTCATACTGGCCTTTGGCGGCTTCGGCGACGGCGACGGGCAGATGAACATGCCCTGGGGCGTGGACGCCTCACCCGACGGGTCCGTGTTCGTCGCCGACTGGCGCAACGACCGCATCCAGAAATATTCGAGTGATGGGCAATTCATTGCTGCATTCGGAGGCTCTGGGTTGGCGGACGGCCAGTTGAGCAGGCCGGCCAACGTTGAGGTGGACTCGGAGGGCTTCATATACGTGGCGGACTGGGGCAACGAACGAATCCAGATCTTCGCACCCGATTTCACTCACCAGGCAACCCTGCTTGGCGAGGCCACGCTGTCTAAGTGGGCGTACGATTTCCTGGCCGCCAATCTTGACGAGACGGAGACTCGAAAGATATCCGACCTTGACCCCAAGAAGTTGCCGCCACAGTACAACACGCCGCACCTGGTCTCATCGCAGATCGAGCCATACTTCTGGGGCCCTGCCTCGGTCAACGTCGACTCGCAGGGCCGCATGTTCGTGACTGAGACCTCCAGGCACAGGATACAGATATACCAGAAGGGGTAAACGCGGCGAGAAATGACACGCAAGAAGGGAAGGGCCGGCTAATTGTCGGCCCTTCCCTTCTAATGAGATGATGTCGCCAAATCACTTCCCGACCCAACGCGAGGGTGACGGACTATCTCCCTCTGCTATCCTCCCCGTTTATGCCGTAAAGCTCTTTGCTGAGCTGGCTGGCCAGGTGCTCGTCATGGCGCTCCAGCAGCCGTATGACGGCGCGGGTCATCAGCTGCACCGTCTTGTCGAAGCGGTTGAGGATTCGCTCCAGCCGGAACATGAACCAGAGAAGTATGATGCCGGCTACTCCGGCGTTCAGGAACTGCGTCAAATCAATCTGCATGAGAATCTCCAAACGGCCTGTTTGCCGCCGACAGCCGAAATCCCTTCAGCTGCTTTCCAGCCAACCAGTCCCAACAAAAAACTAATTACCAAAAACCAGTAACTGTGAACTTCGCGCTAAACTCCCTGTAAAAGCAGCTCTCGCTCCACCAGCGTCCAGCCCCGACTGACTACCAGTCGATGACCCTGCACGAAAAAGTCCTCGTCGATGCCCATGTCGCTGTAGCTGACCGTAACCCTGTCCGAGAACACGCGTTGCAGTATCAGCATCAGGTTGGCTTTTGAGCCGTTGGCTACAACGACGTTGAGCACCGTCTTGGGGTCCTTACGCAGGGCCAACCGGCTATCCACCGTAGCCTGCGCCACGTCTACCTCCCTGGTCCAGCGGGCGTCGATGCTTCTGATGCGCTTGCCGAATGTCGACTTGCTGGCGCTGTCCTCGGCCTTGAGCAGGACGGGGGCGTCCAGCGTCAGTGCATTAAGGCTGCGCATTTTCAGGAGGGTAAGGAAACCTGCCGTCGCCCCGAACTTCACGCGAATTAGGGTGCCCCGTCCGTTGAAGTCAGCGATGCTGGGGTGCGTGACGGTTAGCTGGCTGGATATATCTGTGCCGGAGCCGTCCTGCGCCGTATTGGCGTCGTAGTCCGTATTCTCCGCAGGCGTGAGCTGCCCAACGACGATGTCGTAGTCCTTACTCTCAGCCAGAAATTCCTTGGTCTCGTTTACACAATGTTCCTATAGTCTTCCAGATAATGGGCCAAACCTAAGATCGGCTTGACGCAAGCGTAGATCCTGTGTCGCAGGCGATTCAAGCGGCCTGGATCACCGACAACGAGGATTCCCGAAACAAGAACTTTTGTAAGTTTGATTTTTGTTGAAGCTAAGCCACTTAGGCAGTTAGGTATTGGTGGTAGTATTGGTACTGTCGCCGCTTTTTTCATGGCTTATTTACTTTACCCGATTTTTTTAAGGTACTCAAAAACGGGAAGTAAAAAGGGAAAAACTCGTTCACCTCGTTTTTTTCTTCCTTTCCATCTTGGTTTTGGTATTCCCTTAGCTCTATTATTGTTAGGGAGTGCCGGTGTAATTGGGTGGTATGGTGTCAAAGATGTGAATACAGACCCATCACTGTTGACCTATTTTAAAAAGAGTCAAGAAATTCACCAAGGGATTCTGGCTGTGGATCGTTTTGGTGGCAGTAACCCCATGAATTTTGTTATCAGCGATCGTAAGGGTAAAAAATTATCAAATCGC
>JACZVF010000210.1 GCA_022572805.1 Chloroflexota bacterium | reverse complement strand
CAACGGACGTGCCCATGCGTGAGGCTGCCACGGCGATGTTGAGCGAGTCGCCCGCAAAAGAGCGGGTGAAGGTATCCGCCACGTCGATGGGCTGCTCCGAATACAGCTCGATCATGCACTCGCCAATGCTTATGAAGTCCGGCAAAATTTGGATAACTCCGCTGACGGCCTTTACAAACCGGCATGTGCCTCAATTATTACAACACTCCCCGAAAACCTCGCGCTACGCCTTCGGGATTTTCGTTCCGGCCGTCTTCATGCGCATGCTGAACACAGAGGTGTTGGCGGTGAAGTACATCGTCTTGTTGTCGGGGCCGCCCCAGCCACAGTTGGCGGGATATTCGGGCAGCTTGATAATGCCGATAAGCTCTCCGGAGGGCTCAAAGACCCAGCAGCCGCCAGGCCCCGTGCAGTAGACCCGGCCTTCGACGTCCACCTTCATTCCGTCAGGCACCCCGGCCTCCTCGGAGGACATGTCTGCGAAGTGTCTGCCGTTGCTCACTGTACCGTCTGCGTTTACGTCGTAGGCCATGATGAACTTGTCCGGTCTGGTGTTGGCCACGTAGAGTATTTTCTCATCCGGTGAAAAGGCCAGCCCGTTAGGGTAGTCGAACTGCGGTATGATCACATCGACGGTGCCGTCCGGCTTGACGCGCAGCACGTTGTTGGTGTCCAGGTCCACGTCGGCGGGCTCCAGGCGTTCGCGGCCAGGGTTGGTGAAGTACAGGCTGCCGTCGGACTTGCCGATAACGTCGTTGGGGCGGTTCAGGCGCTTGCCGTCCACCTTGTCGGCCACGACGGTGTAGGTGTTGTTCTCCATGCGCGTCAGTCGGCGGTTGACCATCTCGCAGATGACGACCCGGCCCTGCTTGTCGAAGGTCATGCCGTTGGACTCGCCGCTGCTCTCGCGGATGATCTCGGTCTTGCCATCCGTGCCCAGCCGTATGATCTGGCTGCGGCGTATGTCCACAAAGGTCAGGGTGCCGTCGGAGTGCCACAGAGGTCCCTCGGTGAACACAAATCCCGACGCGACTTTCGTGGGCTCAGATGACTCGACGATATCGGAGAGAGTAGTAGCCATGTAGGCCTCCTTGCATATTCATAGACTTGTGACCACGGAACGCAGGTATCTTGATTAACATTGAAAGCCCTGCATCGCCAAACATTTGCACTGCAAAAGTCCCTCCGCCGCGCATACCACCGTCATAGCCAAGCGTGGTCTGCCGGTCACCTAAATTAAGCGCGGACGTACTTCACGATGCGGCGGCCCCTGCTGCCTTCGCCGGAGGTCGGCTGCACGAAGTAGATGTTGCCTTCGGAGTCTCCGGCAGCGCCGTGGCAGCTACGGAATTTGATGTCGCCCCAACGCGCCAGCAGCTCGCCGTCCACCGACAGCACGCTGAAGAAGCCGCCGTTGTGCTCCGCCACGTAGCAGATACCGTCCCTGTCCTCCCACACCACTGCCGGACCTATGAGCTTGGCCGGCCACTGGGTGATGAAGTCCCCATCCTGGGTAAATACCTGCACGCGGTCGTTCTCTCGGTCGGCGATAAGCAGCCGTCCTTTGCTGTCGACGCACGCGCCGTGGGGCAGCATGAACTGGCCTGGCCCGTCACCCGGCTCGCCCCAGGACTTGATTAGCTTGCCCTCGGCGCTGAACTTGTGCACCCTGCAGTTGGCGTAGCCGTCGGAGACGAAGATCTCGCCGGAAGGCGCCACCGCGATGCCCGCCGGCATGTTGAACGGCTCCGCCCCCTGCGTCACCATCCGGTAGCCATTGGACCCGAAATCGGTGTTGTCCGCGCCTGTGTCGGAGCGGTATCCCTTCTCGCCGATGGTCATCAACAAGGTGCCGTCGGATGTGTACTTGTATATCTGCTGGTTGTTGCGGTCGACGATCCAGATGTTGTCATCGGCGTCGGCGTATATGGCATGCGGGAAGGCAAACTCCGTAACGCCCCAGTCGGACAGGTAGTTGCCGTCCTTGTCGAACACGATGACTCCGTGCTCGCCCCGGTTAAAGCCGTAAACCCGGTCCTGCGAGTCCACGGTGACCGCAGCCATGGGAGCGTTCCAGTCGTTGGGGACCCGCGCCCAGTCCTCGATTACCTGGTATTTATACTTTCCGCTGCCAACAGTGGCTGCCATTCGGTTACTCCTTTGAGAATTCTGGATGTTTTGACTAGATCTTCTGGCTTTACACGGCAAGCCGTCTCATGGCCTGTGGTTCGACCAGCTCTCCGCTGCGGCGGAGTCCGAAGATATTCCTGTCTCTGAGTCGGACACCACGAACGTAAGTATAAATATACGTTCGTCCTGAGCTTGTCGAAGGATATTTCATCCCAATCTGGTGTTTGTTGTGCAAGGCAGGCTCGTCTCTAGCGCCGATTTAGCCAGTCTGGGACGGCTTGCATGCCTCCATGACGGCGCGCACCGACTGGATATCGGGCCTCGCAGCCACGACCCGGACCATAGCGATATCCAGGCCCTCGGCGATGCGTTTGAACTCCTTCGCCGCCCCGTTGGGCGTGCCGTAGTAGCCGACAGACCTCAGCAAAGCGGTTGGGAAGGCGTCCGCTACCTCGTCGTTGGAGGCTCCGGCGCGCCGCATGTCGTCTAGTTCCCCCAGCTCCTTCTCGAAACCCATGCGCTCGAAGTGGGCCCGGTAGCCCAACTGGCGTTCTCGCTCGGTGGGCACCGTCGCACCCAGTGCGTAGTTTAGCGTGGCATTGGCGAAAGCGATCCTGGCCACATCTTCGTCTTCGTCTATGCACACGCGGATATACTGCGCCATCTTTATTTCTGAAGGGTCGCGGCCCGCCTTTTCGGCACCCTCATTTATGCGTTCTCGACTCCACGCGATCTGCTCAGGGCTGCACCAGTTCAGGCACGCGCCATCGGCCAGCTCCCCTGCCAACTGCAGCATCTTGGGACCCAGCGCCCCCAGGTAGACGGGCGTTTTGGGCGGAGGACTGATGCCCAGCTTCGCGCCTTTAAGACTCACTGTCTCGCCCTCGTAGTCCACCGTCTGGCCGTTGACCAGTGCCCTGGCCACCGTTATGTAGTCACGCATGAGGGCCAGCGCCGACAGCTTGGGCATGCCCAGCGCCTGCCTCGTTTTAGGACGGTAGGCCCCGCCGGACCCCAGTCCCATGATGAACTTGCCGCCGGTAATGTCGCTGACGGTGCCGCCGGCCATGGCAAAGGCTATGGGCGTGCGGTGCATGACGGGGGATACCGATATGCCCGTGGTAAGGCCTCCCGGCACGACCTCCCGCGTGGCGGCCCACCGCTGCAAGCAGAGCTGGTAAGAGTCCTGGCCGGTGCCTTCAGGCGTCCAGATGCTGGTGTAGCCTAGCTGGGCGGCCTCCTTGGAGAGCAGGGCCTGGTCGTCCCAGTTGAGATTCAGTGATGCGTCAAGTCCTACGCCGATTTCCATAAGCTGTCCTTTTGAGGTTGATACATGGGCCAACGCCTGTCCCTGGCTCGCGGGCGTCAAACAGTCGGGGGTGATGACAAGCGGCATTATATGGAGGTCTAAGTAGTTGGGCAAGCGCGGGATGTCGGACAGTGAGCACGGGGCGGGTTATATCCTCGCCCCGGGATTTCCGATGTGCCAAGGCCTTGGCTCTAAAGCACAGGGAACGGTGGCCCTAGCTCCGTGAGGGCAGCACCGCTATAGCCGAACCCGGTGTCGTCTTCTTGCCCTCGTGGTTCTCCAGCCAGATCTCGCACTCCACCAGGTTCTCGCCGTTCTCGGTGTACTTGCGCTTCACGACGCCCTTGCCGAAGATGGGTGAGCCCGGAACGTCCATGCCCCGGTACTGCGTGACCAGCTTCTTCAGCGTGCCGCCTTCGCCAATCCAGTCCGTCATGACCTGTCCCAGCCAGGAGCCTTTCAGCGCGCCGTGCAGGATCACGTCCGGCAGGCCGTTGTCCTTGGCGAAATTCTGATCGTAGTGAATCTGGTAGTAGTCGCCCGACGCGCCGGCATACTTGACAAGCTGCTGAGTCGTAGGGTCTTTGCGCAGGGTGGGCAGCTCCGTTCCCTCTTCGACATCCTCAAAATAGACCTGGTCCGCCATTTTTCATCCTTTCCGTTCGAGCAGTCAGCCTTCAGCTATCTGCCTTCAGTACCAACTTTCGGCTGACGGCTGATTACTGAAGGCTGACCGCTAACCTGCGGGCTCGTAGCTTATTCCCGTGGTCCGCTGCAGGGCCGCCGTCTTGCCAAACTGGTTTACGTACCTGGTCTCCCGTATGGTAAACAGCATGTTGCCCAGTCGGCCGGGCCTTTCGAACAGGTCCGCTATCTTGGTCGTCACGGTGATGCGGTCGCCGGGACGCACCGGCTCGAAGTACTCCCACTCGCTGCCGCCGTCCAGGGCGGCTGAGTAGGGGCTTTTGAAGCTGGGCGGCGATTTGGATATCAGAGACCGCATGAATGTGGGCGGCGCGATCATCCCGCCGTAACGCGACTGTCGGGCGGCCTGCTCGTCATTGAAGAGCGGATTGTCGTCGCCAATGGCCTGCGCGAACTTGATGATAGCGCCCTTCTCAACGTCGTGCGTGACGGGCTCCGACTCCACACCCACCGCATCTTTCATCTCCTGGGTAATGACCGATTCCTCGGTTGTCATGTCTTCGACTCCTGGCATATTGTGGGCCTCTTAGCGGCCTGATGTTCTGGCAAGAGTTTACGTTTTGCCTCACAGAGGTGTCAAGAAAACGGGCAATGGGTCGGGCGCCTGCGTGTACAATGGCGGCGTGATAATCAACGGGTGCAAGACGACGATGATTTACTGCCGGCCCAACTGTCCGCCGGGTAGACGCACCAGGCCGGAGAACCGCGTCCAATTTGGTTCGTTTCAGGCGGCCAAAGAGGCTGGTTTCCGAGGCTGCAAGGTGTGCAAGCCCGAGGTCGGCGAATACGGTCCGTGGGTGGCGAAAGGGAGTGTCATTCTGCCCGTGTCGCCAGCGACGTTGAGACCCTAGGGTTCGCCGTCAGCGGGGCAAGGCATCTTCCTGCTTGCGACGGTTGCCGTCCGTAAGTGAACCAGAGGAGTGAAATAGATGGTGGCAGGATTTTACTTCAAGTCCGCTAGATAGATCAGCTCCTGAACCACAACACGCAAATCGTCTTTCACTAAATCTATGTCTCGTCTCTGCGCAG
>JACZVF010000031.1 GCA_022572805.1 Chloroflexota bacterium | reverse complement strand
ACGACTTTTCGATAGAGAAGCTGAGGGAGAGGTAGGGTGGCTGGCGATTCGAAGTTGGACACCTCAGTTTGTGATTCCACTCAACTCCGTCTGTCATTCCCGACGTCCTGAACTGTCATTCCGTCCGACACTCTATTGTGTACCAGTTCGGACTCCGAATCCTCGGAGAGGAGTAACGACGAGGAATCTGGGGCTTTGGCCATGCACCAGTGTGGCGCGATAGATTCCTCGTTGCACTCGGAATGACATGTGGCAGCGGTGTAGATCATCCGAACAGACCTTCCACCGAGTCCGGTCTGGCGGACTCATTGTGTTTACGCTCGTGGTGAGCCTGTCGAACCACCGGCCAACAATCGGCTTCGGGTCCTTGGCAATTGGAGAAAATGATCCGCATCTGCTACCCACCCACCCCGTTTGCCATCGCCCCGGTGCCCGGTTATAGTAGGCCTTAGGCAATTTTGGATGTCTCGGAAGGCGATATCCGCATTCGCAAAGCAAGCACCCAGCGGACCTATGCATAAGGAGAGCAACACATGACCACCAACAGATCGGCGCCCAACATGGAGAAGGGCGATGTGGTACGGCCACCAACAGGCAGGCCGGTGGTGTACGGCACCCAGGGCGTCATATCCAGTGGTCACTACCTGACCTCCATGGCGGGCATGCAGATGCTGCAGACCGGCGGAAACGCCTTCGACGCCGTGGTCGCGGCGTGTTTCGCGGCGGGGGTCATCGAGCCCATTGCAAGCTACTCGCTGCTGGCCGAGGGTGTGTTCATGTTCTACGACTCCAAAAGCGGCGACCTGCTTTCGCTGAGCGGGCAAGGGACGGCCCCCGGCAGGGCCACGGTGGACTTCTACAAGTCCAGGGGGCACGAATGCGTTCCCACGGGCCCAGGAACAGACGCCCCGCTGGCTTTTACCGTGCCCGGCGTTATCGCCGCGCTGACCTCCATGCTGGAGCGCTACGGCACGAAGACCATTGGCGAGGTGCTGGCCCCGTCCATTCAGTATGCGGATGCCGGGTTCCCGAACTACGAGTACATGCTGCAGCGACTCAACAACGACAATATTCACAAGCAGTTCGAGCTGTTCCCGCCAGGCGGCCGCGATATCTTTTTCGATAACGGCCAGATCATGAAGCCGGGTTCGCTGCTGGTCCAGAAGAGCCTCGCCGGCATGCTGAAGCAGATGGCCGCCGCCGAAAACGCCTCCCCCGGCACCCGCGTCGACGGCATACGCGCCGCCAACGACATCTTTTACCGTGGCGACATCGCCCGCAGCATGGTCGACTTCTCCGCTCAGGTGGGCGGCGTGCTGTCCATGGAGGACCTGGACGGCTACGAGGCCAGGTATTCAGAGCCCATCAAGGCGACGTTCATGGGCCACGAGATCAGTAGCCACTCCACCTGGACCCAGGGCATAATGACGCTTCAGATCCTGAACATGCTGGAGAGCTTCGATCTGAAGGCCATGGGCCACAACTCCACCGAGTACCTCCACACCTTCCTCGAGGTCAGCAAGCTTGTGTTCGCCGACAGAGAGGCCTACTACGGCGACCCCGACTTCGTGACCGTGCCCATTGACGGGCTCATCTCCAAGGAGTACGCGGCGGAGCGGGCCAGGCTGGTTGACCCCAACAAGGCCTACACGGAGCTTCCCGATGCGGGCGACCCCTGGCAGTATTCCAGTGTCCGGAAGCCCGCAGGGGTTGGTGCCTCGGGCGTGTCAGGTGTTCCCGTGGGCTCCTCCGGCAACGACGGCGGCACAACGCACATATCCTGCCTGGACAGGGACGGCAACCTGGTGTGCGCCACGCCAAGCGGAGGCGCGTTCACCAAAGGCGTCTTCTTCCCGGAGCAGGGCGCGGCCATGAGCACCCGAATCGAGATGTTCAACTTTATCGACGGGCACCCCAACAGACTTGAGCCGGGCAAGCGGCCTCGCACAACGCTGATCAACTACATCGTTTCCAGAGATGGCCGGCCGGTGATGACTATCGCATGTCCGGGCGGCGACCATCAGGCCCAGGCCAATGTTCAGCTCATCCTCAACACGCTGGTATTCGGCATGAATCCACAGGAGGCCGTTGAGGCGCCTCGGTTTGCCACCGAGAGCGTGCCGGACTCCTTCCACCCACACGTCTACTACCCGAACAGGGTTTCGCTTGAGGACGGCTTCTCGGAGGGCATGGCGGAGGCCCTGAAGAGCAAAGGCCACGGAGAGATCGTGCGGGCCGCGACCTGCGGCATGGGCGCCACCGTTTCCCGTCGCGACCCGGACACGGGCGTAATGAGCACCAGCGGCGACCCCCGCAGGGCCTGCTACGCCATAGGCTGGTAGGTCGGTCGACAGGGGCGAAGCGTCATATGGCGACGGGCGTTTGCGTATATGGACGGGAGCTCTGGCCTCTTCGAGACTAGAAGCCGCCTGGAGTGTGTCCCTCTGTCCAGCATAGATTGAGAAGGACACGCCGTCTTTTCCGAAAACTTCAGTCAGTGGATTATCAGATGGACCAGTTCATGAGGGCGGCCCTTGATGAGGCGAAACGAGGCGGGGCCCAGGGCGGCATACCCATTGGCGCGGTGCTGGTGAACGGCGGCGCCATTGTCGCCAGGGGCCACAACCGGCGCATACAGGACTCGGCTCCGGTGATGCACGGGGAGATTAACTGCCTGTACAACGCGGGCAAGACCGTCGACAGCTTCCAGGGCATGGCCATTTACTCCACCCTCATGCCTTGCCACATGTGCGCCGGGGCCATCATCCAGTTCGGCATCACCAGGGTCTACGCCGGCGAATCCGAGACCTTCGACGAGGGCCGCCGGATGTTGGAGCGGCACGGAATCGAGGTTGTGGACATGGACCTTGATGAGGCAAAGCAGCTCATGAGGGACTTCATCGCGGCCAATCCCTCCCAATGGAACCAGGACATCGGCAAGGAGTAGCATTACACGCCCCCGGCATGACGTCAGCAGCTACAGGACGAACAGACGGAATCAACAAGTGGCTTGGCCTCGTGGCCGCATCGTTCGGCCTGTTTTTGGCCTCGCTGGACATCACCGTCAACGTGGCCCTTCCCGACATCACCAGCGACCTGGGCACCGACATCCGCACCATCCAGTGGATAATCGTATTTTACGTAGGCAGCACGGCGGGATTGCAGCTCAGCATCGGCAGCGCCGCCGACATATACGGACTCAAGCGCTTTTACCTGATCGGTCTCTGCACCTACACCGTGGCCGTGTTTCTCATTGGCCTGGCCCCAACCCTTTCACTGGTCTTTGGCCTTCGCGTGCTGCAAGCAGTGGGCAACGGTATGCTGCTGGCATCCGTGCCCGCGCTGGTCACCAGCATGTTTCCCCGCGAGGAGCGTGGCCGAGGGCTTGGCCTGATGTCCGGCATCGCAACGCTGGGGCTGATCACTGGTGCGTTGGCGGGCGGCGTGCTGGTGGACGCCTTCGGCTGGCGAGCCATTTTCCTCGCACGAGTGCCACTTGGGCTTGCTGCCATCGCCCTGGCATTCGTCGTGCTGCGTGAGCCTCGGGCGCGCTCCGCATTTTCGGGAAACAGGAACTTTGACTTCAGAGGCGGCCTGACGCTCCTGGTGGGACTGGGTTCGCTGATTCTATTCATGACGCTGGGCGGGCGGACAGGCTGGCTTACGCCTAATGTGCTGGGGCTGGCGCTGCTTTCCGTTGCAAGCCTCGGAGCATTCGCCTACTTCGAACGTCACACGGCAGGCCCTGTGCTGGACCTGTCGCTTCTCCGACACAGGGTGCTGGCCCCGGCAATGCTAGCTTCGTTCCTGATGTTTCTGGCCACTTTCGTGAACTGGTTCATCCTCCCATTTTATGTTTCGGACACGCTTGGGGCGGACGCCAAGGCGTTGGGAGTCCTACTGATGCTAATGGCCGCCACTGGGGCGATCACCGCACCGGTGGCAGGATGGCTTTCCGACCGCGTGCCGCCGGCATACCTAATGACCGTGGCGCTGGTAATATCTTCACTCTCCACGCTGTGGTTCACGCAGCTTGACGCAGGCTCGTCGATGGCCGAGGTAGCGGTGCGCGTGGCCATGACCGGCGCAGGCATAGGCCTGTTTCAGGCGTCAAGCGCCACGCTGATAATGGGGACGGTGTCTGCGAACAGGCTGGGCACGGGAGGCGCAATACTGGCGCTGTCCCGCAGCCTGGGCACCGTATCCAGCGTCGCCATCATGGGCGCCGTGTTCGCGAGCAGGCTGGATTTTCACGCCTCGTCCATTGCTCAGACTTCGGGTGAGCAGGCCTTCGTGTTGGCATTCGCCGACACGTACCTGATCGCGGCAATACTGGCGGCCGTGGCGGCGCTGGTGTCCGTTAGCTACTGGCCACGGTTGCTAAAAAGAGGCTAAGCGTCAATATTTCATCCCGGTCCTGATTTGGCGGCTTCAAGGGGAAAACATGACCAACACCGAGTACACCATCTACTTCGCGGGGGAGCTTTTCGACCACAAGGACCTTATCGGCAACGCGCTGCTGGCCTCATACATCGGTCGGGTCTCCGATGGCAGGTACCGGTGCGTCCTGCCTCAGGACATGGAGCAGACCTCTGCCCGCGCCGTGCAGGTCCGCAATCAGGACCTGGCTACGCTGCTGAAATGTGACCTTGCCATCTTCAATTTCGACGGCGTCGAGCTGGATTCGGGCACCGTGGTGGAGTTCATGTACGCAAAAATGCTGGACATTCCATGCGTGGTCCTGAGGTCGGACTTTCGCCGCAGCGGCGACCAGGGCGCCGGTGAACGGACACGAGACAGGGAAAGCGATGACTGGAACCTCATGGCTTCATTCTACCCTCGCACGCGAAAGCTGCAGTTTGACGCCATGGAGTGGTACCAGGAGGAGCGTGCCCGTGGTGATGGCCTGGAGGCGTTAACGGAAAGGCTATACAGGCGCATCGCATCCGCCGTCGTGACAGAGCTGGATGCCGTGCGGGCGGAGCAACCGTTACTTCAGGGTTCGCGGGCAGATGCAGAGCGAATTTATCTGTGGGCGCTGCGGTTCCCCGGGTCGGGACTGGACCAACTTGTGCCGGATCCCGGCGAGATAGTTGCCGGCAAGGCGGCCAAGGGCCTTTTGGGGCTGACCATCTGATTGCGTTTGGTCGCCCGCGCCGACGCACCGGGCAATGTCGCGGTCTAGGCCATGCGCTGACTGACTACTTTCTCTAATTGGGTGCGGTCGGTAATCTCGATGCGCCTTCGGCCGGTGACCAGCGCATCGCTTTCCTTGAAGCGATTGATGACTGCGGTGAAGCTTTCGCGCAGGCACCCGACCATCGAGGCCATGTCCTCGTGAGAGTAACCCTCGACGACGTCGGCGCCTTCGGCCATCCTTAGGAGGAGGCTTGCCACACGCCCCGTGACGTCGCTAAAGACCATCTCCTCCAGCGCGTCTCTCGTCTGCTGTAGCCTTCCGGCCAGTACCTCGATGATGCGGAGCGCTACCTGAGGCCTTGCCGTCATCAGCGCCTCGACATCAGTGCGGCTCATGGCGCAGATGACGCTGTCTTCGATGGCGGTGGCGCGGGTGCCCACCATGCGCTGGCCTATCAAGGACATTTCGCCGAACACCGTCCCAGGCTCGACGATTGCGAGTGTCAGCCGCTTGCCATCCACGGACTGGCGGAACATTTCGACCCTGCCGGACATAAGCAGAAACAGCACCTCCGGGCCATCGGGCCCGTAAAACTCGGTACCCTTTTCGGCCGTGTGAACAGGTATGCCATTCATCAGCGCCTCGACCTCATTTTCCGGGAGGTCCTGCAGGATATCCATGGTGCAGAACAGTTCCAGCTTGCTGGACTTCTCCAGTTCAAGCTCTTGCACAAGGCGCCGTCTGTTACGCCCGGCTATTGCAGACCACGAATTTTGCGTCATATTGCCGGCTCAAGCCCTCCGAGTCCTTCAAGCCACGTCATCAGCTGCCCCTTGCTGGGGTTTCCCAAGAAAACGGGTGAGCTGTCGTACACGTACGTTGGCACCGCGAAGACCAGGTTACGGCCGGCGTTTGGATTCATGGCCAGATCGATAACCTCTACAACCAGGCGAGGATTTATCCCCTTCATCCAATCAACCAGCTCCAGTGCCCGTTTGCAGCCCAGGCACCCCTTAATAATAAAGACCTTGAGCACTCCCAGCGTTCGTTCGACTGTCTGTCCTCCCACTCAGTCTCCCCTGTAACCTCTGTTGCCCTCGAATTTCTCCAGATATTGCCGAATCATAAGGGCGGCAGCGGCGCCCTCCCCGACTGCACTGGCCACCTGCTTAGTGCTGCCCGCGCGGGAATCGCCGGACGCGAAAACCCCCTGCAGACTTGTCTGCATGTTGTCGAACGTCTTTATGAATCCCCACTTATCCAGGTCCACGGCGTCCTTCAAGAACGCTGTGTTGGGGTCAAGGCCGATGAATACGAACACCCCGCCAGGGTGCATCTCCTCGGTTTGGCCAGTTTTAAGGTCCTTTATTATGACTCCGCTGAGCCGACCATCGCCGAGAAACTCTTCTACCACAGTGCTGGTGCGTATCTCCATCTTGGGATTGCCGGCTGCCGTCTCCTGCAACACCTGGCTGGCCCCAAGGCGTTCTCCCCGCTCCAGTACCGTGACCTTGTTGGCAAACTTGGTTAGGAACAGGCCTTCCTCAACGCCGCTGTTGCCGCCTCCTACCACCAGCATGTCCTGACCCTTGTAAAAAGGCCCATCGCATGTGGCGCAAAAGTGGACGCCGGCCCCGATGAAGTCCTCCTCACCGGGGACGTTTAGCCTCCTGTACCGGGTTCCGACAGCCAGCAGCACAGCCCGGGAACAGTACTCGTCTCCGGATTCCGTGGTTATCAGACGATAGTCGCCCATGGCGCTCAGACCCGTAACGCTCTGTGCCGGCAGAATCTCCGCTCCGAAGCGTTCGGCGTGCAGCCGCATCTGGTTGGCAAGCTCTGCCCCCTCAATTCCCTCCGAGAAGCCCAGGTAGTTGTCTATGCGCTCGGTGACGCCTGCCTGGCCGCCAACGGCGCTGCGTTCTATGATCAAAGTTTCTATGCCTTCGCGGGCTGCGTACAACGCCGTTGATAGCCCGGCCGGACCGCCGCCTATTACGATGAGGTCGTAATAACTCCTCTTCGCCTGGGCTTGAATGCCCAGCTTGGCCGCCAGCTCCGCATTAGTCGGCTCCACCAATAACGACCCGTCCTCAAATACGATTGTGGGAATAATCTGCTTGCCGTCGTTGACCTCCTGGACCCTGCGGCGGCCCTCCTCATCCTCGTCAATGTCCACCCAGATATAAGGCACCCGCTGGTCACCCAGAAATTGCTTGGCCCTCTTGCAGTCCGGACACCAGGGTGCCCCATAGACGGTGATGTTCGGTTCCGACATGTTCATTTACTTCTCTCCTACCTTTTGTTAGGCCATCCCAACATGGACGTGCCCAGCGGCTAAAGCCATCGTTGTCCGTCTGCGTGGGCCGCCCCATGGCGCGTGACCGGCACCTGTACGCGGGCACGTCGCGAGCATAAAGCGGTTCCCAGGCCTTTAACCCGACGAATTCGATTATGGCTGCAATTTAGATGCGTCTACCGCCCGAAGAGGTTGAGGTTATGGCGGATTCCACAACCCAGGGCCTTTTGTATGGTAGACTACCGAACCATTTCGTAGGCAACCACATCGAAACAATTAACAGCGCAGGCTCAACAACTTGTAACACACAATGAGATGCCGAACAAACGCAACGCGCTGATCGCCAATCGAGGTATTGAAATGGAAGGGAGGGAGACAATGACAACACCGACTAGCGGGGAATTAAAATCCCAGGCCGCGAAGACGTCTGTGCTTATCCGAACCGCGGGAGCGCTTTGGCTGGGCGCGGCCATGACGGTCATGATCGCTGCCGTCGTCTTGATTGTTCTGGGGAACATGACTGGGGACTATTTTGCCAACAGCAAGGCAGTCCGAGACGCCGCGGAGGCCGGGTCGGGCCTGCTGTCCCAATTGGGCAGCATACAAGCCGTTAAGGACTGGGCGGTGCCGTTCGCATTCCTGGGCTTTGCGATGTTCATCGCGGGTTTCGGTTTCGCGTTCGTGAACATTCTCAAGAACGTGCGGCTCAGGGCCAACACCATGGCGGCTGTGCTTCCGGAGCTCAAGGCTCGTAAGAACCAGGCTTAAGAACCAGTACGCGCAACACACAACACCCTTCAGGAGGGGAAAACAAAGATGGCAACCACAACTATTTCCAACAGAAGAGACGACGTTATGTTCGCATCCAGCGATCTGCCTGTGGAGGTGACGGGGATGCAGACCATGGCAAGCAAGATGTGGGTCCCGCTTCTGGGCATGGGCTTCATGATAGTGGCTATAGCATTTATCGTCGGCCTGGTAACCTCGTCGGTTGCCGGCGACTACTTCACAGCATCCAAGCTCACACGTGAAGCAGCAGTCACCGGCTCCACGCTGGCAACTCAACAGGCCTTCATCGAGTCAACCAAGATATGGCTCCCGGCTTTCAAGTTCTTCGGAATTGGTATGATGCTCGGCGGAGTGACCTTCTTGCTGGCTACCATCCTGGGAGCCTTGAGGACCGGCGGAGGAGCAGTCCAGGAAGCATTGGGATCAGAAGTGCGGATCATAAAGCCCCCCATGACCGCCAAGGCGTTCCCGATGCTGATGATGATGGGCATGATGCTGATGATGATAGCGCTGATCGTAGCAATTCCGACGGCCACGCTTTCGTATAGCTACTGGAACCACTCGATTGCGACGCAGCTCAACCCTGCGCTGGCCGGTAGTGGTATCCTGGACAACCTGGCGACCATCAACAGCATCAAGCTCTGGTTGGCGCCGCTCAAGTTCCTCGGCATGGCGAGCCTGTTCGCCGGAATCGGCCTGGCCTTGGCCACCATCGTCCGCGTGCTGCGATGGCAGTCCGGTCGGCTGTGGGAGATGCTTTCCTAAGACGGACCGCAGGGCGGCACCGTTCACTGGGAATTCTGGGGCCCGCCATGCAGGCGGGCCCTTACTTTTATTCCGCAGGCCATTTAACCCGACATCGCAGCCGTGCCCGTACACGATGGCGCATCGGGCCGGTGACGAACAGCTCACGTTTCAGAAATCCTCAATACAAGGCCTCATAACGAATTGACCCTCGTTTGCGTCGGCCTTCAACATGGTATGTGCGCGTTGAAAATTATTAGATAGTTCCCAGATCCTGTTACCAAACGGGTGGCCGAGCGACTTCGTCGGCGTAATCTTTTGCCATATCTCTTGGAGGGACTCCCGGATACCTATGCTACGTAATCCCGTATTTGTATTGATTGCACCCTTGCTATTAATCGTCATTTTGGCCTGCTCGGACCCTACTGCAGTCGAGGGTCTGACTCCCGAAGGGCCGCAAGTAAACATATCCAATCAGGATATTCAGCCAACCAACACGCTAGTGCCGACACCGGAACCGTCCGCTACGCCAATTCCCACAGCAACACTGGCGCCCACGCCGACGGCCAAGCCGCCAACGAGCACGCCCCAGCCAACGGCGACGTTCACGCCCGAGGCGGCGCCCACATCGACGGCGCAGCCCACCAGCACGCCAAGGCCAACTTCAACGGCGACTGCGACGGCGACGCCTGAACCAACGGCGACGCCCATTCCGGACACGCCTACCCCTGAGCCAACGGCAACCTACACGCCCGAGCCGACGGCCACGCGCACTCCGGTACCGTGCACGGTATTCGAGCCGGGCGCCGACCTTGAGGGCTGCGACCTGACCAAAGCAAAGTTCAGCAATAAGGACCTTAGCGGCGCCAACCTGCGGAACGCCAATCTCACAAGGGCAAACCTGGAGGGTGCAGACCTCAGCGGGGCAGACCTCAGCGGGGCCAATTTGCTCAACGCCCGATTAATGAACGCCAACCTGGAAAACGCCATCATGGTCGACGCCAACCTCCGTGGAGCAGACCTCACTGATGCGGTGTTGAACAACGCGGACCTCAATAAGGCAATCTTTAGTGACGCCATTCTGAAGGACGCCAGCCTTAAAAACGCGAACCTCATGGACGCCAAGTTCGTCGGGGCCGAGATGAAGAACGCAGACTTGGACAGCGCGAATGTCGTCGGCATCATTCTGGTGGATGCGAAAATGAGGGGAACGCGCCTTACGAATCTGGTATTGGACCGAATGGTGATTGAAGACGCACACATGATTGCAGTCGACCTGTCAGGCACCAGCATGATTGAGACCAACCTAGACGGCAGCGACCTGCGTATCGCCAACCTGACGGACACCAACTTGACGAACGCCAGTCTGGAAGACACCGATCTTTCAGGCGCCACCATGATCAACACCAACCTGGAAGGCGCCAGTCTTGACGGGGCGGACCTGGAGGACGTTGACCTTCGACGGGCAATCGTGGACCGCCGCACCGATTTTACCGATGCCAACCTGACGGGCGCGAACCTGTCCGGAATGGACCTTGACGACATCACTTTCGAGGACGCGAAGATGGATGGGGCAGACCTTTCAAAAGCCTCGATGGACGACGCGGACCTGAACGGCGCAAGCATGCAGGAAGCAGATTTCGACAGGACAAACCTGAAAGACGCAGACCTCAGAAACGCAGACCTCGAGGATGCTGAAAATCTCGACGACGCCCGAAATCTGGACGACGTGCAGTGGGGCAACACTATCTGTCCCGACGGCACCAACAGCGACGGCAACCTCAACAGCAGCTGCGAGGACAATACTTAGTAACTATCTCAAAAAGGCGGATGCCTTGTTCCCGCCCACCCTGGGACTCTCGTTCCTGGGGGCACATCCCGCAGGCCCTCTGCCAGAGGGGCTTTCCCCCCTCTGGACTCCCCCATGACGATTTTAAGATAGTGACTTAGGCAGGATTGTCAGCTCGGCCACCCCGGTTAAATTGGCAGGCAGCTAAATGGCGGGCTTCCTGTAGAGGCGCCCGCCTTATAATTACTCGATTGCCTGCCGGTTCCGATACCCGTCTGCCGGCGTCAGGCCATGACCTCCTGAAAGGTCCTGCCGATGTCGCCGGGGCCCGGTATAATGGCCACGCCGGCCGCCGCCAGGGCCTTCTCCTTCTCTTCCGCGCGGGCAGCCCTGCCGGTTATGACTGCCCCGGCATGTCCCATTCGTTTGCCGGGAGGGGCGCTGCGGCCCGCTATGAACGCCGCCATTGGCTTCCTGAATTCGGACTTGATGTACTCGGCCGCCTCCTGCTCCTTGGTGCCGCCTATCTCGCCGATCATCACCACGCCGTCGGTGTCGGAATCGTCGTTGAACATCCTGAGCATGTCCACGAACGAGGAGCCGTTCACGGGGTCTCCACCGATGCCGACGCACGTGGACTGGCCTATGCCAAGAGCCGTCAACTGGCCCACGGCTTCGTAGGTCAGGGTGCCGCTGCGGGACACCACGCCGATTCTGCCGGGCGCGTGTATGTTGCCCGGCATGATGCCAACCTTGGCCCTGGCGCCGGGCGTAATCATGCCGGGGCAGTTCGGGCCAATCAGGTCCACCGACTTGCCGCGTAGGTAGCGCTTCACCATGATCGTGTCCTTCACGGGTATGCCCTCCGTGATGCAGGCGATGGTCGGAATGCCGGCCGCGACTGCTTCCACGATGGCGTCGGCCGCGAAGGGTGGCGGCACGAAAATCAGGGCGCAGTTTGCCTGCGTTTTTTCGACTGCCTCTTCCACCGTGTCGAACACGGGCACATCGTCGTCGAAGGTCTGCCCCCCTCTTCCAGGGGTTACGCCCGCAACAAGGTTGGTGCCGTACTCCTTGCAGCGCATGGCGTGGAAGCCACCCTCGCGCCCGGTGATGCCCTGCACCAGCAACCTAGTGTTCTCGTCTACAAGAATTCCCATCATCGCCTTTTTTGGATGTCCGGCAAATCAGTCTTGCCACTCAGAGCCTCGGGTTTCGGCAGACATTATTGCGAACCAGGCATGTTCGTTTCGACTCATCGTCACTACGCATGGTCAATAGCGGCCCGGACAGCCTCCGCCGCGCCGGGCAGGTCTTCGACCAGCGTTACGTCCAGGCCGGAATCTTGCAACGTCTTGCGGCCCTCCTCGGCGTTGGTGCCAAGCATGCGCACCACCATCGGCCGCATGGAAGAAGGGTCCGCCTTGCCACGCTGCACAAACCCTCTCGCCGCCATGTCGCACCTCAGAATGCCGCCGAAGATATTTATAAGCACAAGCTCAACGTCTGAGTCCATGAGCACGATTCTCAGGGCGTTGGCGACCTTGTCCTCGTCGGCGCCGCCACCGATGTCCAGAAAGTTGGCGGGCTGGGCCCCGCCCGAAAGCACTACGTCCATCGTCGCCATTGCCAGGCCCGCGCCATTGACTATGCAGCCAACTGTGCCGTCCAGCTTTACGTAGTTGATGTCGAACTTGCGGGCCTCGACCTCCCCGGCGTCCTCCTGCTCGGGGTCGTGCAGCCCGTCCAGGTCCTTATGGCGGAACATGGCTTCGTCATCAATGGTCAGCTTGGCGTCCACGGCCAGCACCCTGCCGTCGGACGTGATTACCAGCGGGTTGATCTCCGCCAACGAGCAGTCGTTTTCCTGGAATAGCCTGTAGAGGTTCTCCACCAGCGCGGAAATGGGCCCTACCAGTTCGGGCTTGAGGTTCAGGCCGTAAGCCAGCCGACGTCCCTGGTACGGCTGTAGCCCGAGCACGGGGTCCACGGCGACGCGCAGAATCTTGTCCGGCGTCTCTTCGGCAACCTGCTCGATCTCCATGCCGCCAGCCTCACTGGCTATCGCCAC
This sequence comes from Chloroflexota bacterium, assembly GCA_022572805.1. GTDB lineage: Bacteria > Chloroflexota > Dehalococcoidia > Lucifugimonadales > JADFKI01 > Casp-Chloro-G4. The sequence goes on along the minus strand of JACZVF010000031.1, from coordinate 6,019 downwards.
CACGCCCTCCGCGGCGCCATCGATGAGCATTGCCAGGTAGAGCTCGTCGGCCACGTCGATGGTCTCTTCCACAAGGACCTTACGAACCGGAACCCCCTCGGGGCCTGTCTGAATGGTAACCAGTCTTGTGCCGAGTATAGACCTGGCGAAGTCGCCGGCCTCGTCCGCCGTGGAGACAAGCTTTACACCGCCGGCCTTGCCGCGCCCACCCGCATGCACCTGCGCCTTGACGACGACACTACCACCAAGGTCTTCCGCCAACTTTTTCGCCGCCTCGGGGGAATCAGCTACGCCGCCCTTGGGTATGGGCACGCCGTACCTGGCGAGAATTTCCTTGGCCTGGTACTCATGAATTTTCATTTCTATGCGAGCCGCTCCGCGAGTTGATCTACAGGCGTGGACCCCCCTTTTTTCCTCGGTTGCTGCCGGGAAGACGGGCCGAAGGGAATGATATCATGATTTTATATTATTCAGCTGCGGTCGACTTGTGCCTCAATCCAGTGTGGCAGGCATGCTGCCCGCGCGCGCCCGTCACCGACTGGAAATTACGAGCATCCTAAGTTACGGACGGGAAGGGCCGAAACATCCCATTACGGTGCGGGCAATTAGTTCTCAACGGTGAGTAGACATGATAATATATCGAAATCTGGGCTATGGCCCCCAAAATAGGCCCAAGGGCCAAAAGAGGAGTTAGCGTATGAGTTCCGGTGGGTACGACTTCGCCCTCGCCATTGGGGGTGCGGCAGGACAGGGCATCGCTACGCCTGGCGATATCCTGGCCCGGGTGTTTGTCCGACGCGGACTCCACCTATACACATACAACGCCTTCCAGTCCATTGTTCGCGGTGGGCATATCTTTCTCACTATGCGGATTAGTGAAAATCCCATCTACACTCATGGCGACAAGCTGGACCTGCTTCTCTGCCTTAACCAGGACACCATGGACCGCCACCTGGAGCTAATGGGGACGGACACCCGGATTATCTACAACAGCGACCTGGTGAATCCCGGCGATGCGCTTGCTGGCGCGGAGCTATGCCCCATTCCCGTGGACGAGCTAACGAACGCCGGGCGAAACCCCCTGGTGCAGAACACAGTCGCCATCGGCTCCACGGCGTACCTCATCGGCCTTTCTTTCGAAGACCTGCAGGAGGCGCTGACGCTGCGCTTCCAAAGGCAGGGCCAAGAAGTCATCGACCAGAATGTCAACATGGCCGAAATAGGATTCGAGTACGCCACGGGTAACTTCCAGGCATACGACGCCAAGCTGGGCAGAGGTCCCAAGCCCCTGGCAGTTTGGGCGGGCAACGAAGCCGTTGCCATGGGCGGTGCGGCGGCCGGTGTGAAATTCTACAGCGCCTATCCCATGAGCCCGTCCACCGGCGTGCTTCACTGGATGGCCAACAACGCCAGAGACCTGGATATCATGGTACGTCAGGTGGAGGACGAGATAGGCGTGGCCAACATGGCCATAGGGGCGGCGCATGTTGGCTGCCGGGCCATGTGCGCCACGTCCGGCGGCGGCTTCGCCTTGATGACCGAGGCGATCGGCGCGGCCAGCATGATGGAGATTCCAGTTGTATTCATCAACGTGCAGAGGGCAGGCCCATCGACGGGTGTGCCGACCAAGACGGAGCAGGGCGACCTCTGGCAGACTCTCGGCGCAAGCCAGGGCGACTTCCAGCGATTCATCGTCGCCCCGTTGCACGCTCAGGACGCCTTCGACACAATGCCTGAGATCTTCAATCTGACCGACAAGTACCAGTGCCCCGGCATCGTGCTTACCGACTTGCTCATCGGCGAGGGCCGTTTCAGCTTCGACCCCGACGAAATCGACATGCACCCGAAGATCGACAGGGGCGAGCTGATAACGCAGGCCAGCGCATCCGGCAACGGCACGGGCAACGGCACCGAGGACTACTGGCGGTACAAGAATACGGAGACCGGCATATCCCCTCGCGCCTTGCCGGGCATTGAGGGCTACGGCCACATTGTGGCCACCGATGAGCACGACGAGGACTCCACCCTGATAAGCGACGAGTTCACCAACCCCATCAAGCGACGGGCCATGGTGGAGAAACGCGACCGCAAATTCAAGGACATTGTCAGCACTATTGCGGCGCCACAGCTTGAAGGCCCTGCGGATGCGGACGTGACGCTGATCGGGTGGGGGTCGACGTACGGAGTTATCAAGGAGGCTGTGGACCAGCTAAATAGCGTGGGCCTCACCGCCAACCACCTCCCGGTAAAGTGGATCGTCCCATTCCATGGCGACGCCATCGTAGACGTCATATCCAAGGCCAAGAAGACGATTTTGGTGGAGAACAACTACTCCGGCCAGTTCCACCGGTACATGCGTGGCGAGACCGGCGCTACCGTCGACGGCCACATTCGCAAGTACGACGGCGAGCCGTTTATGCCCCATCACATAGTTGAGGGCGTGCGAGAGATTTTGGCGGGCAAGACGGACTTATACATTCCCGCTCATGAAATTATGGTTTAGTGAGGTCAACAAATGTGCGCAGCTACAACCACAATTGAATTAACCGCCAGGGATTACAAGGGCCACGTGCAGCCGGACTGGTGCGCGGGCTGCGGCGACTTCGGCGTGCTGAACGCCCTGCAAAGGGCCTGTGCAGATCTGGCCATCCCGCCCCACGAAATCCTTACCGTTAGCGGGATAGGCTGCTCGTCCAACTTCCCTGGCTACTTCAATTCCTACGGCATGCATACCCTGCACGGCCGGTCGTTGGCAGTGGCCACCGGGGCCAAGATGGCGAATCACGAGCTTAACGTTATCGTTACCGGCGGCGATGGCGACGGGTACGGCATCGGCGGCAACCATTTCACCCACACTGCCCGCCGCAATATAGACCTTACTTACATCGTCATGAACAATCAGATCTACGGACTGACAACGGGCCAGGCATCTCCCACCAGCTCGCTGGATATGAAGACCAAAAGCACGCCATTCGGCAACTTGGAGCGGCCGCTAAACCCCCTGACCTCGGCCATTATGAACGGCGCGACATTTGTGGCCCGCGGCTTCAGCAGCGATGCCAGGCACCTGGCGGAGCTGATGAAGCAGGCCATTCAGCACAAGGGATTCGCCCTCATAGATGTCATGAGCCCGTGCGTCACCTTTAACCGGGAGAACACCGCCCAGTTCTTCCGTCAGAGGGTGTCCAAGCTCGAGGACATCGACCACGATGTCAGCGACTGGAAGGAAGCGTGCGAGAAGGCTATGGTCTGGGACGACACTATCTACATCGGCATCTTCTACCAGGACAAGAGCAACCCCAGCCTTGACGAGGCAGAACCCGTGCTGCACAAGGGCGGCCCCATTGCCCATCGCGATCTCGGGCTTTCCGAAAAGCAGGTTCAGAAGCTCTTCAAGAGTATGATGTAGGCTGGCTAAGTGAACGGCCCTTTGCACAATATCAAGAGGTACATATAAGATACGATCAATAAGAACTACGCAAGGCGGAGAATGCCATGAGCAGCACATTGCACATAGGACTGAGCATGGAGTGCGACTACAGGCACGGCCTGACCCAGTCCGAGGCGTTCGACGAGGCTTTCTCCACCGCGAACCTGGCGGAGGAACAGGGTTTCACAGGGGTGTGGCTGGCGGAGCGCCACTTCGCAACACCCGACCGCACCGCCGGGGTTCCATCGATCGTATCCGCTCCGCTCATTCTCGCCACAGCCATAGCAGGCCGCACCAGCCACATCCGAATAGGCATCGGCGTGCTCGTGCTGCCTCTTGGCCATCCCATCCGTATGGCGGAAGAGGTTGCCACGCTTGACAACATATGCCAGGGCCGCCTGGACCTTGGCGTTGGCCGCAGTGGATTCACCAGGGTCTACGAAGGCTACGACATACCCTACGACGAGAGTCGATCGCGCTTCCTCGAATACCTTAACGTCATGAGACTGGCCTGGACGGAGGAGCAGTTCTCTTACAAAGGCGAAGTTTACTCTTTCGATGACATTTGCGTCATACCCAAGACATTCCAGAAGCCGCACCCGCCGCTGTGGTCTGCGGCGACCACCAGAGAGTCATTCCCGCTTTATGGCGAGATGGGGCTGAACATCCTGGTCGGCCTGCGCGGCATGACGGTGCCCGATCTGGCTGAAGCGATACAGGACTACCGCGAGGCATGGGCCAACGCCGGACACTCCGGGATAGGCCAGGTGATACTGCGAATCCCCATTTACGTAGCGGATACCACGGAGAAGGCGCTGGCCGAGCCCGAGGAGAGCGCTACGCACGCCTACGCCAGGCTCCAGCGGGCATTTACCGGCACCATTGGCAAAGCGGGCACCACCGCCAGCGAGGAGCGGGCAGAAAGGTCCCAGAGTCTGGCCACGATCACCTATGACGACCTGCTGAGGGACAGATTCGCCTTCGGAGAGCCGGCCGCCGTGACCAGCCGCTTGCAGCAGCTCCGTGATGATCTCCGGTTGGAGGGCTTCATAATGGAATCCAACGTGGGCGGCAGGATCGACCAGGAACTGGTGGAGAATTCCATCCGCATGTTTGCCGGAGAGGTCGTCCCAAATCTTCGATAACATTGCCGGCGGCTAATCTTTCGACCGGAGATAACACGTTGAGACAGGTTGAGCTACGGGGCCCCAGAGACATCAAAGTGGCCGAGGCCGCCGACCCCACGCCATCGGTTGGCGAGGTGCTGGTAGAAGCCAAAGCCACCGCCCTGTGCGGTACCGACATACACATATACGCCGGCGACACCCCTGTATCATACCCACGAGTCCCGGGCCACGAAGCCACCGGCGTAGTCCGGGAGGTCGGAGAGGGCGTGGACGCCTTCGCACCCGGCGACCACGTAGTATTCAATCCAAACCTCAACTGCTGGTCCTGCGAGCGCTGCATCCTGGGCAAGGAGAACCTATGCGAGAGCATACAGCTGCTTGGCCGGGAGGTCGACGGCACCATGAGCCAGCTCCTCACTATGCCGCAGACCCACACCTTTCGCATTCCAGACGACATGGCCTTCGGACTGGGCGCGTTGATTCAGCCCCTTAGCACCGCTGTGCACGCCCAGTCGCTTGTCGACATCAAGCCATCCGAATCCGCCGTGGTCCTGGGACTGGGCGGAACTGGCCTCATGCACGTTCAGCTCTCCAAGCTGGCCGGGGCATACCCGGTAATCGCCGTGGGACGTAGCCCCTGGAAGCTGGAGCTTGCCGACAAGTTCGGGGCTGACATCATCATCAGCGCGAGGGACAAAGACCCGGTTGCCGAGGTGCGTCGGGCCGCGGGCGGCGACGGCGCCAACGTCGTGATAGAGGCCGTGGGCTCGCCCGAGACCATGCACCAGGCGCTTGCCATGACCAAGCCCGGCGGCCGCATGCTGGGATTCGGCATCACTCCTCTGCCCTGGGACGGCATTCAGCTTCTACAGCTGTACCTGAATCAGCTGACCATGATGTTCTCCAGGGCAACGACACGCGCAAACTTCTTCAGGACCGTCAACCTGGTGACATCCGGTCAGATAGACCTGGCGCCCCTGCTTACCCGGGAGTACGATATGGCCGACGCCGCCGAGGCCTTCCGCGCCACCGAGGAGGAACAGTCCCAGGTCTTGCGAGTCGTCATCCGCCACTAAGACGTCGTCTATTGGCCAATCCCTCACGTATTCCCCACGCGGACAGCCCGTCTGCCTCATGACAACGCCCCCTGAGCAGCATATAGTTCCCCTGTTATTCTTAAATTGTCCGATACTTTCCGTTTAGAACGCCAAGCCACCGGGTACGCGACGATAAGCCTTTGGGTATGGGGGTCACCGGCAATCTACAACGTTAAGTAACTATCTCGAAAAGGCGGATGCCTTGTTCCCGGCCACCCACCCTGGGGGCTCTTGTTCCTGGGGGCACATCCCCCAGGCCCTCTGCCAGAGGGGGAAAGCCCCCTGGACTCCCTCATGACGAAATTAAGACAGTGACTTAGTTTTTTTGGATGGACGGCGTAAGGGTATGGCAATGGAGCCCGCGT
>JACZVF010000209.1 GCA_022572805.1 Chloroflexota bacterium | reverse complement strand
GATGGAAGGGAGGAATCGGTAGTTTTCCGCCACCATGAGTCTCACGTCGGCGTTCTTCGCCACCTGTATGAGCTGCCGGGCCTCCTCCATATTCCGGGCCACCGGCTTCTCCATGAGGATATGCTTGGAGTTGTCCGCGGCCAGGGAGGCGTTTTCCAGATGCAAATGGTGCGGGGTGAAGAAGTACATGGCGTCGATGCTCGGGTCCGCCGCCGCGTCCTCGTAGCTGCCGTAATAGCCTGCGCCGCCATACTGATTGCAGTAGGCCTCGGCCTTGCTGCTGTCGCGGCTGGCGAAGTGAAAGTCGAACAGGTCGGTCATGTCGCTGATTTCGTCAAGAACTTTACTGGCGTAATCGCCGCAACCCATTATGCAAAGTGATATCTTCATTCAAGCTCTCCGATGGACGGCGTAGACGCACTTAGGTTTAGCCGGCGGAACCGGCTTGTCGGTGGCACGGCGGTGACCGATATCGCCGCTGAGACGTTTACATTAGTGTGTACACTTTGCTCGAAGGCGCCTGCCTGACTGATATTAACATGAAACACCTTTTTCTCAGAATCTGGCGATGGGCCGTTTGGGCGGCCATCGGCCTGCTGCTGCTGTCTCTGGACAACAGCGTGCGTCACCTGAACCCGGCGCAGTTGGCCGCCTCGCCATACCTTTACAACATAGTGGAATGGGAGTTCGGCAACTTCCTGAGCAAATGGACCCACCGACTGGCAGACGTGCTGCCCGGCGGCCCAGACCGGGAGATGCGTCTGGCGCAAATACAGGAGTATTTCCAGCTGGGGGAGGAGGCAAGAGGGCTGTCTCGGGACCTTGCCGACGCCGCCGCTGCTGAAGAGGTGCAGAGAAGGGATGACCTTCAGGCGCGGCTGTCGGATGTGCGTTCGCAGCGGGAATCGCTAAGGGCGGATGTGGAGGAGACGATCGAGGGCGGCATCAGCTCCGTGCTGGTGGATGAGGACCTCTCCACACTGCGTGAGTTCATTTTCCCTCCTGTGGACATCCGGCTGGGAAACCCTCCCAAGCTGCTAATCACATCGCCACGTGACCGCATAGAGAGGACCCACGACGTCCTGCTGAGATCTGACGTGACCGTCCGTCAACGGGAAGACGTGGAAAGCCGGCTTCTGGCCGAATCGGACCTGGCTGCGCTAGTGGAGGACATCGGCGGTCTGGCCACCTATCCGGCGTCAATACCCACCAACCAGACGATGCAGTGGACGCTCCAGGCCGCCGCGCACGAATGGCTTCACCATTACCTGTTCTTCCGTCCCCTGGGCCAGAACATGTTCAAGAATGACGACATGATCTCCCTAAACGAGACGGTGGCGTCTATCGCGGGCGACGAGCTGGGGGACCGGGCCTTTGTTTTGCTGGGCGGCGAACTGCCGGCGAAGACAGGTGCGGCCTCTCAGGACGCGTCAGGCGAAATCAATGGTCAGTCTGCGGAGGACGAAGAGGCCGAGCAGGGATTCAGCTTCAATCGGGAGATGAGAGAAACTCGGCTCAGGGTGGACGAGCTGCTTGCCGACGGAGAGGTTGAGCAGGCGGAGCGGTACATGGAGGAGCGCCGGCAGCTCTTCGTGGAAAACGGCTACGCCATCCGAAAAATCAATCAGGCGTACTTTGCGTTCTACGGCACGTACGCGGATACGGCCGCATCCGTTAGCCCCATCGGGGACCAGTTGCACAGGTTCCGCTCCCACATGCCGGACGTGGGGACGTTCCTTCGCACCGTTTCGGGAGTCTCCTCGTACCAGGGATTCCTGGACATGCTGGAGATGCTGGAAAACGATCAGCCCTGATCATGCCTGCAAGGCGCCGGGCTGCGACGTGGCCTGCCGGAACATTCCCAAATCCTTGTGATGAGTCCCGTCGTAGTATGGTGTGGATGGCAGGAATTGATGTACTTGTGGAACCCACATGTGCTACCATCTGCGTAACTTTGTAAGCTGAAAGACGTATGTATAGACAAGACGAACCCGAGGTAAATTTGGACCAGATTCTGGAGCGGCTTCGATCCTTCGTCGCCAAGCTGCGAGGCGGCGGTGGGGGCAATGGCCTAGCCTATATAATCATTGGCGGTTTCGTAGTCCTGTTGGGCATATGGCTAGCCACCGGCTTCTACACAGTCCAACCAGGCGAGCAGGCGGCCGTCCGATTGCTGGGCAAATACCAGGGCCCTCCGATTGGCACCGGTCTTCACTGGTACTTCCCGACTCCCATCGGCGCTAGAGACGTTGTCGCCGTGGATGAAATTCGAAGGCTGGAAGTAGGCGTTAGAGGCAACACTCCTGTGCCTATTGAGTCCCAGATGATCACCGGCGACCAGAATATCGTGGACGCTCAGCTCCTGGTGCAATACAGAATTGATGACCTGGAATTTTTCCTGTTCCGTGCGGTGGACCCTGCCGGCGCCACGATCAAAGACGCCGCGGAGACTGCACTCCGCCAGATTGTTGGCCAGCGCGCAATCGATGATGTGCTCACGATTGAAAAAGAGGCGGTCCAGGAGGACACGAGGATACTGCTTCAATTCTTGCTGGACCTGTACGAAACAGGTATCGAGGTAACCGAGGTCAAACTCCTGGATGTGAGCCCGCCGGCGCAGGTGCAGGATGCATTTGACGACGTAGTCCGCGCTCGTGAAGATAAGGAGCGCATAATCAACCTCGCGGACGCCTACAAGGAAGGCCAACTTCCACTTGCCAGAGGTGACGCCGCCGTGCTTATAGAGGCTGCCAACGCCTTCAAGGAGACCAGGGTAGCCGAGGCCACAGGTAAGGCCTCGCGGTTCCTGTCCGTTCTGGCAGAGTATCGCAAAGCCCCGGACGTAACCCGACAAAGGCTGTATCTGGAGGCCATGGAAGATGTGCTGCCAGGCGTCACGAAGTTCATCGTGGACCCTGCTAACAGTGGTAACCTGCTTCAGTTCTTGCCCTTAACTAATGATAGCGAGGCCAATCCATTGTTTCCAACACCGGGCAACTAATCAAGATGTGTAATGAAGGTCGTTTAGGGAATCAGATATGAAGATCCTTGCTGGGCTGATAGTCTTATTCGCTGTCTTGGCCCTCATCATAGGCCCGCAGTTGTTTTACGTCGTTGACGAAGGACAGGTGGCCATTCTGACGCGCTTCGGCGAGGTCAAGGCCACCATCATCAATCCTGGATTAAACGTCAAGACGCCATTCGTTGAGACGGTGACGTACTACCAAAAGCGGCTGCTGATATTCGATGCTCCCGCGGAATCGATGCTGACGAAAGACAAGAAGCGGCTCATCATTGACGTTTACGCCAGGGGTAAGATCATTGACCCTAAACTCTTCCGTGAGACGGTGTTCACGGAGGCACGGGCGTCCGCGCGGGCGGTCGACATCATATCCTCGGAGTTGCGTGTGGAGATAGCCAAGGACGACCAGATCGAGATCATCGCGGTTAATCGCGAAGAGATAATGAACCGCGTTCGTGATGCCGTTAGTCCCAAGGTGAGGCAGTTCGGGATCGAAGTGATCGATCTTCGGATCAAGAGGGCGGACTTCCCGGATACGATTGCCGACAGCGTGTATTCCAGGATGCAGGCCGAACGCAAGCGCATCGCGGACCGCGAGCGTGCCCAAGGCGCTGAGCGCGACGCTGAGGTCCGGGCAGACGTCGACAGGCAGACAGCCATCATCCGGGCCGAGGCTGAACGTGACGCCCAGATCACACGTGGTGAGGGCGAGGCGGAGTCGATTAGGATTTTCGCGGAGGCATTGCAGCAGGACCCGGAATTTTATGCCTTCCAGCGAAGCCTGCAGGCCTACAGGGTCTTTCTTACCGGGAATAACACAACACTGGTTCTGCCGGCCGACAGCGAGCTGTTCCAGTTCCTGCAGTCCCCGAGAAGTAGATTCGACGGGACAGGCGGCGGAAACTAGGTAAAGTCCGTTCGCTTATTGGGCGCGCGGCCGTTGTCCCAGCCGTAGTCTTTTGGCAAGGCGAGGCTGTTTCCACGCCTTGCCGTGATGCAGCATCTCTTCGTTTGGGCGGCTCTAATTTGTGCATGAGCCGTATCCTGCCCCCCAAATCGGCATCGGCTTTTCTGTCCTGCCTCTACCCCCTTTGATGAGTCATCGTTCACGAAATTCGCCTTGACTGGCGGGCGCGGCCCACCCATGGCGGGTATAATGAAGACACTTTGCCGTTACTGTGTTCATCTGTTGGGCGATATGGACTGCGTCAGCATTCAGATATTTGAAGAGTTCGATGGCCTCGTTTCCGAGAGGTCTCTTGGGCGTGCGGCGCAGGTAACCCTGGACCATGAGCGCGTCGACCGCAGCCTGAGTCTTGTGATTGCCGACGATGCCACGGTCCAGGACCTTAACAAGAGGTATCGGGGGTTGGACGAGACCACGGACGTGCTTTCTTTCGCCTTCGATAACCAGGGTCATTACTACGGCAAAGACTCCCCACCGACCGACTGGACCGAGGAAGTGGAGTTCGTACTGCCGGCTTCAGAAGGCAATGGGCTGGGGGAGGTAATCATCTCCTTCCCCCAGGCGGTGCGCCAGGCAGCCGATGCCGGACGCGACGTCAACGATGAACTGGTCCAACTGGTTACGCATGGCATTTTGCACCTGCTTGGCCACGATCACATGGAACAGGACGAGCAACGGGTGATGGCGGCAAGAGAGAAGGCTATTCTGGCCGGGTCGATGGGCGCCGCCAGTGAGTGAGGTCTTCTACCGCAAGTGGCGTCCCAAGTTGCTGGCCGACGTGGTTGGCCAGGAGCCTGTCACGAAGACGCTTCGCCAGGCGGTGTCGCAGGAACGAGTGGCGCACGCATACCTGTTCTGTGGCAGCCGCGGCACAGGCAAGACCAGCACGGCCAGGATACTGGCCAAGGCCGTCAACTGCCTGTCGCCTGTGGACGGCGAGCCGGACAACCAGTGCTCCATCTGCCAGTCCATTAACGAGGGCCGCGCCCTGGACCTCATCGAAATCGACGCCGCCAGCAACCGTGGCATCGACGACATACGCAACCTCAGCGACAAGATTCGCTTTACTCCCAACGAGGCGCGCTACAAGGTCTACATAATCGACGAAGTGCACATGCTCACCGAGCCTGCCTTCAACGCCCTGCTGAAGACTCTGGAAGAGCCGCCCTCCCACGCCATATTCATACTGGCCACCACTGAAGTCCATA
>JACZVF010000030.1 GCA_022572805.1 Chloroflexota bacterium | reverse complement strand
CTCTTGTGCATCATCAACGATATACTGGACTTCTCCAAAATCGAGGCCAGGAAGCTGGACGTGGAGGAGATCAGCTTCGACCTGAGAGAGGCCCTGAGCAGTAATATGAGCGTGTTGTCGGAGAGGGCTCGCATCAAGGGCCTGTTCCTGTCCCATTGGGTAGATCCCCGCGTGCCGGAAATGGTGGTGGGTGATGCGCTGCGAATCGGGCAGATAATGACGAACCTGGTAACTAACTCCATAAAATTTACGCAGGAAGGTGGAGTTACGGTGAAGGTCGTCGTGAAGGCCGAAAGCGAAGCTGACGTTACACTCGTGTTCAGCGTTCGAGACACCGGCATTGGCATATCCGCCGACAAGCACCAGCACATCTTCGAAGCCTTTTCCCAGGGCGACGGCTCTGTGACACGCCGCTTTGGAGGCACCGGCCTTGGCCTGGCAATCTCCTCTCAGCTCGTGCACCTCATGGGGGGACGCATATGGGTAGAAAGTGAAGTCAAAAAAGGCAGCGCGTTTCACATAGAGCTAACCCTGGGAAAGAGCCCTTCCGAGGCAATTGCCGTCGATCCAGACAGGCTAACGGGCAAGTTCGTGTTACTGGTCGCGGGCGAGGGCCGGCACACCCAGTCGGTGGCAAGCATGCTGTCCGGTTGGGGCATGTCGGCGACGGTGGCTGAAGACGTCAAAATGGCTGTGGCATACCTGGAACGGGCCAATGAAGACGGGACGCCGTTCGCCATGACAATTTTAGATAGGGACCTGTCCGATTCGGACCTGGCGGAATTCGGCACATTGCTAAAAAAGGGGAGTGAGGCGATTTCCGGCACTCCCGTGTTCTGCCTGTCGTCCGAAGAAAATGTGGCGGACTTATCCAGCGAATCCGCGGCCAATGAAATGGCCGTCGTAAGAAAGCCGGTAACTGAAGCCGGTCTGCGGGCGGCCGTGGTATCGGCAATTACAGGAGAGGCGGTCCCACTACCCAGCGTGCAGCCGGAGACGGGCGGAGAATCAAAAGAGGCGAGCGCGGGCCAATCCATCGAAAGCCTTCACGTGCTCCTGGCGGAGGACAACGATGTGAACCAGTTCCTGGCCGCGCGAGTGCTGGAAAAGCAGGGACATACGCTGGCCGTGGCCAAGACGGGAGAGGAGGCTCTCGCGCTGCTGGATGAATCGACATTCGACCTGGTATTGATGGACGTACAGATGCCGACTATGGACGGGTTGGAGGCTACGAGGCTGATCCGTGACCGGGAGAAGGAAAATGGTGGGCATCTGCCTATAATAGCCATGACCGCCAACGCAATGAAGGGCGACAGGGAGAGCTGTCTTGAGGCGGGCATGGATGAATACGTATCCAAGCCGCTGCATCCCCAAGAACTTTTCGACGCCATGGCCAGGGCTCTGGCCGGCAAACCCTCGGCATCTCCGCCTCCGATGAATGAAGGAGGGCGGAGTCTCGATCCCAACCGGACCGAGGTCGCGGACTCATCCAACGGCCCGCCGACCGCAGTTGGAAATCACGCGGCCGCCATGGACCTGAATGACGCGCTGAAGCGCTTGGGTGGCAAACCCAAGCTGTTCCTCGAGCTGTCCGGCATGTTCCTTGAGAGGTGTCCCGGCTACACACGAGACCTGCGGGAGGCCCTGGCAGGACAGGACGCTGAAGCGCTAGCCAGTCACGCCCATTCTTTGAAGGGCGTGCTCGGATTATTTGCGGCCGACCCGGCATTTGAGTTGGCGCGGCGGCTGGAGACTATCGGCATGTCAGGCGATTTGACTACGGCGGAGCCCACGCTGGTCGAGCTGGAGTCCGAGCTTGTTCGACTGAACGAGGCGATTCAAGAGTCTCAGTCGACCCTCGGGGCGGAAATCTCCTCCTGACCGGCGTCAACCTGCTTTCAAACCCGCCTGCAACCGAAGTCGCAATCTGCCGGCGGCCCCGCTAACCCCTTTGGCACCCCCTCCGGCGTTTCAGCATCCAAAGTAGCGCACCCGAAGGACAGTAGCGATTGGGGTGACTCATCATTGGCGGTTACCCGCGATGGACCTCTCGATCAAGGCCTGGCGTTTGCCGTTCCTCTTCGTCGCGGTCTTGGCGGTGGCGTGTTCTGCCCCGGCCAGTCCGTCTGAGCTCGCCGCCGGGCCGGCCCAAGTGACGCCGGCTGTCCCGAGCGTGGGCCCCCAAAATGAGTTGGCCAAGCCCCGGGCACCCGGTATCCAATCAGGTGTCGAACGGAGCATCGAAAAGGTCACGCAGAATCCCCTGGCATTGCGAACGCCCGATACACCGCCTCCGGCCGTGGATATAAGCATTTCGGTGGTGCCGGTGGAAGACGTGGTTTTTGACACCTTCAGAGGCGGCTTCGTGAGGCTTAGCGTCGCTGACAGCCGGACCATAGAGGCCCTCAGAGACCGGATCAAACCCATTTACGAACCCAGATACGGCCCGGTCAAAGAGGGCGACTGGTTGATGGACCGCGATCTGGTGATCGGCTACGTCGGGCCGGACAGTGGCAGCGCGTTCGCCTACCCCGTAAAAATGCTGAACCTGCATGAGATCGTTAACGACGTCATAGATGGGAGGCCGGTCCTCATCTCTTACTGCCCATTGTGCGCCAGCGGCGTCGTGTACGACAGAGAGTTGAACGGCGAAGTCCTGCTGTTTGGAAACACAAGCGCCCTCTACCAGTCCGACCTTGTGATGTACGACCACCAGACGGGTTCATACTGGTTCCAGGTTCTGGGTGAGGCTATAGTTGGACCTCTCTCGGGCCAACGCCTGATTCTGCTGCCTTCGGTGACCGTAGAATGGGGCCTTTGGAAGGAGTTGTACCCTGAGACACAGGTGTTGAGCAGAAACCTTGGACTCCTGGGGGGCGGCTTTGGGAATCCCTACGCCCGAGATTCATTCAGGGGCTACCAGGAGGTGGTAAATTCCGGCCGCTTCGCCTTCCCCGTGGACGAGAGCAAGCTGGATGACCGCCTGCTGCCCGGTGACAGGGTTATCGCCGTGCAGGTGGGGCAAACCCACAAGGCCTACCGATTGACGGGAAGCCTGGACCGCGTAATAAACGATGTTGTGGCCGACAGAAAGATCGTTATCATCATCAGGGATGACGGACCGTCCGGCTTTGCTTATTTCGCCGACAGCGATGGCCGTTCTCTTACTTTTAGCCTGGCGAATGGCGCGCTGGTTGATGATGCGACAAAGAGCCAGTGGGACGAGAGCGGGAAAGCCGTCTCAGGCGAGCTGCAGGGCGCGCAATTGAAGGCCGTCCCATCGCGCACAAGCTTCTGGTTTTCTCTGGTAGGCTCGCTGCCCGGCATTGAGCTGCACGTGCCAAACTAAATTCGTACTCATTTGTAGTACGGCGAAAAGCCACAGGCCGACCGATAAAACTGAAAGCCAGACGGGCAGTCTTCGCAGTCCGTGATATTACGGCTGGCTGAATATCGCCCGTAAGCGTTCGCCACGCCCAGTATGGCGCGCAGCGTCTAGCCCGGAAACACCTCCGCCATTGCCTTCTTGTCGGTACCCACTACAAGCCGACTGCCTACTTTAATGAGGGGCCTGCGAATGAGGCGCGGCTCCTCCAGCATGAGTTTGATTAGCTCATCCTCCGTCAGCCCATCGGTAACGAGTCCCATCTTCTTGACCGAAGGGCTTCGGTAGGAGAACACATCGGACGCCGGCGTATCGCCCAGCAGTTGCCGAAGCTCTGATTCCGTGAACCGGTCCCGGAAGAAGTCCCTCTCGTCCAGGTCCACACCAACTTGTGAAAGCGACGCCTTCACCTTCTTGCAGGTGCTTCAACGGGTCCAGGTGTAGTATTTTGCGGCTGTCATCACCAAACCCCCAGGCGTATTGTTCCGCGAATTAGGGCTTCCTGGATGGTGGCGGTGGAAGGTCCTTTTTTGTCACAGGGCCTGTTGGCGGCGGGTCCTTTTGTGGCTTGGCCATCAATGCGTATGTATATTGTTCATTCAGCATTGTAAATTCCTTCCTGCCCCGAACCTTCCAGATTTGTGAGGTCGTGAACCGTTCTGGCATCCAGGCCTTTGGCGGTGTTGGACTGATAATACGATATTATCTCGATGGTTTCTGCCGGCTCCGGAATAACGAATTGATAGTGCAACTCCTCGGTGTCCGAGGGCTCGATATCAAAACCAGCACTTAGCGCTAGCGAACGTTCGTCAATGACTGGCCACATGTAATCCGGTGCGGTCTCCTCGATCACAAACGCGCGATGTAGCTGGGCCAACTCTTCATACTCGATGGGTTTTATTAGAAGTAATCTGGTCCAGCCATGCGAAGAGTCCAAAGACCAAACAACCCTTCCTGTATTAGAGAATACCACACTCACGAATACGTGAATCGTATTGGCGGTCAGCCGTCGGTGCGATATTCGATGTGTTATGTTGACACGTGGAACAGATTCTCTGAATATGCCGAAACGGTAGATTGCCCAGATACCGACGCTGAAAACGGCAACGACCTGTGCCAACTTCAGCACGGAGTCAGTAAATAAGTTGACGTTTTCCAGCGTGACCCATTCCATGGTGGTTATCTCCGATGCGAATGCGGCCTAATCCCATTCCTCCACGCGGATGAGGTTGCCGATAGAGTTTACGACGTCCAGGTCGCTTATCAATCTAAGGGCCTCCTGTACGGACGATTCCTTGGCTCGGTGGGTCATTAGCACGATCTCGGCGCGCTGGGCCTCCTCGTCGTTCTCCTTCTGTATGGCGGACGCAATGCTGATTCCAAGTCGGCCCAGCACAGTCAATATCTGCGCAAACACGCCGGGTCGCTCTGCCACGTTCAGCCTCATGTAGTACTTGGTCTCCAGCTCGCTCATGGGCCTGATTCGAATGTCGCGTGAGAGCCTCAAAGGAGGCGCGGCAACCACGTTGCGCACTAAGTTTCGAGAGATGTCCACCAGGTCGGCTACCACGGCGCTTGTCGTTGGCATGTCCCCGGCCCCGGGACCGTGGAACAGCACTCTGCCTGCCAGGTCCGTTTGGATTTCCACGGCGTTCAATACCCCATCCACTTTGGCGATCATCACGTGATCCGGCACCAGCGCCGGGTGGACCCTGACCTGTATAGATCCGTCGACTTTGGCGGCTATGGCCAGGAGTTTGATGGCATAGCCCAGTTCCTTGGCGTACTGGAAGTCCAGCCCCGTTAATTTCGTTATGCCCTCGCGGTATACGTCCGCGTCACTTACTCTGGCCCGGAATCCCAGCGTGGACAGAATGGCCAGCTTGTATGCGGCATCAATGCCTTCCACGTCATTGGTGGGGTCGGACTCCGCATAGCCTAGCTCCTGTGCCTCTTTAAGCACGTCTCCGAAATCCGAACCCTCCTGCGCCATCTTGGTCAGGATGTAGTTTGTGGTGCCGTTGATAATGCCATGAATAGTGAGGACATCATTGGCCACCAGGTCTCGCAAAAGAGGCGCGATGATGGGCGTGCCTCCGGCGACGCTTGCCTCGAAAAGCACCTGCACGCCCTTTTTTGCGGCCTGAGCTAGAATGTCCGGCCCGTGCTTGGCCATGACCTCCTTGTTGGCCGTGACCACGTGTTTACCCAGTGAGACGGCCTTCTGTATGTAGTCCAGCGCCGGGTATTCACCGCCCATCAGCTCCACCACGATGTCAACCTTAGGGTTGTGAAGCACGTCATTCGGGTTCGTGGTAAACAGCGACGCCGGGGCGTCGAATGAGCGGGCACGCCCAACGTCGCGGACCAGTATTCCCTCTATGGCAACGGGTGCGCCCACCAGATGCTGGATATGATGACCTTTTTGCGAGATGACTCTTGCGACGCCGCCACCGACCACGCCCATTCCCAGAAGACCGATCCCAACGGATTCTTTCATCGCGGTTCCTATTCCTTTACCTGAGGCGCCCCTGACAAATCCCTGAGCATCATAGAGGCATTAGCAGGGGCGGCCCACCGCGGCGGGCCGCCCCTGTTGCACATCTCCAGCTGATTGCAGCGTAAATTTCCTATGGTGTTACGGCAGCGATACCAAGCCCTGGTCCCGGAGCAGTTGCTGCAATGGATCGTCGGGCTGAGGCGTTGGCGTGATGGTGCTCGAGATGCCCAACTGCTTTATGATCCAGCTGTAAATGTCGGAATTGAACACCGCGTAGACCTCATGGTCCTGTCGTTGCTCATTTATCCAGGCATCCAAAGCGTTGGACTTCAGCTCTGCCAGGTGTCTGGGTTGGACGTCGCGGAATTCATCCGTCTCCGACACCATGAAAATTAGTAGCTGGTTCCGCTGATCACGATCTCGAACAGGGTCTGCCAGCTTCCCCAACTCCACTCCGTCTATGATATCGTCGTAGTCTTTGATTATGCCCAGGGGAAGCCACCCCAGTTCCCCTCCGATGCGCAGGCTTTCAGCCGGCTCCCGGGAGAACTCTCGGGTAATGTTCTTGAAGGCCTCCGCCAGCAAAGAAGGATCGGTGTCGGCCCGCACCATGTCCTCATACTTCGTCTGCAGAATGTCTATTTCGTCGCTCGGCTGAACCGTCAGTCGATAGACATGGTACTGCTTGGCAACCAGCGGCACGCTTTCGCCCACGAACTGTTGCACCTTGTCCCGAAGTATCACTCGTCGAACGATGGCCCGGTGCTCTTTCTCGCTAATCTGGCTTTCGTTCAGAAAGCGTCCATACTGCTCCCGAAACTCCCTGGATATCTGGTCTGAGGACTTGCCGGCGGTGTCAACGCCGGATAGGAAGGCAATAAATATGCTTATCTGGGCGTCAACCTCGTCATCCGACACCGTTATGCCGATGGAAGGAGCCGTCTGGGCTATGATCTCATTCTCCACGATTAGCTGAAGCGCCTCGAATATATCGATGCTGGTGTCAAGACGGCCACCGGTCTGTTCCAGAGACCTTTGCCGCACTCGGAGCATCTTGACCATGTCTCCGCGTGTGTACTCGACGTCGTCAACACGTACGACTAGCTCCGCCGGAGGACGAACGAAAATTACGACGTATCCGGCCAGGAGAATTCCGACTATAACCAGCATCAGCACGCCGATTACGGCGAACCCATACCGCCGCCGCCGTTTCAAAAGCTGCATACGGATGGTTTCGGATCGGCGGTCCGGGCGCACCGGACCTGGCTGCGTCACGTCCGACTGTTGGTTTGGCTCTTGCCCGGAAGGCACTCCCTGCGCATCTTCAACCACTACACAACCCCCTGCTAAGGTGTTTCGTCCTTAACCGGCGAATCCGCCGCCGGGCTTGCGATGGTCGGGGCTAAAGGGAATCATGGCCAGGAGCCGAGCACGCTTGATGGCTGTGGAAAGCCATCTCTGGTGTTTGGTGCAAACGCCCGTCTTTCGGCGTGCCTCGATCTTGTACCTGTCCGACAGGAAGCGCCGCAGGCGGTCAATCTGCTTGTAGTCAATCTCCTTCACGTGGTCCACGCAGAAGGAGCAAACCTTGCGTCGTGCGTAATACCGGGGTCGGCCCCGTCTGCGCGGGGGGGCGGGACGCTGCTGTGTCATGCTTTGCCTCTGTACTGTTCCAATTTCTTCCCTTATTCACTCACACTTGTACCGATACAGGCAAGGCCGGCGTTGACGACTAATTCGTCTGTCAATGTCGCCGAGGCGTTTCAGCCGCGATTACTTCGTTTAGCCCTTGCCCGCGGATATCGCCAGGCAGATACGATTTACCAGGGGAGGTCCTCTGCGTCGCCTACCGCCATGGCGGGGTCTTCTTGGCCTTCCATCGTTGGAGGGCCGGACTCGTCATTCGGACCACCCGCAGGCATACGGTCCAAGAATAAAACGCGGCTGGCAATGATTTCGTTACGAAAGCGCGATTGTCCGTCCTGACTGGTCCACGTGTTGCTCTTGAGCCTGCCCTCTACGTACACCCTTCTTCCTTTGACCAGGTACTGGTTGACCTGCTCTGCCAACTGATTCCACGCCACAACAGTGAACCACTCCGTCTCTTGCTTTCGCTCCCCGTCCGATGCCGTGTACGAGCGGCCGGTCGCCAACCTGAAGGAGGTCACCGGGTTGCCGTTGGGTGTGTAACGCATCTCCGGGTCTGTTCCAACGTTTCCAATGGCCATCATCTTGTTAAGCCCGACCATGGACTTTCTCCTTTTCGGCTGCCGGCGCGGCTGCTTCGTGTTGGCAATCCAATACTAATCGTCGGGTGTTACTTCTTGGCCACCTTTTTATCCAGGGTGACCAGATGCCGAAGAATGTCCTCGGCCGTGATCAGATTTCGGTTCAACGCTAATACGTCCTTGGCGTCAAGCGAGAAGTGCGCCAGCACGTATATGCCTTCCAAAAACTTTTTGATGGGATAGGCCAGACGGCGCAGTCCCCATACATCGTGGTCTTCCACGCTGCCGCCAAGACCCGATATGAGACCGGAAACTCGCTCTATTATCGCCGTTACCTCCTCCTCACTGGCCTGAGGCGTAAGGATCAGCACTATCTCGTAATCTCTCAAACGTTCAGCTATCAAAGTCGACTCCCAACTCCTTCAACGTCAAATAGCAATAGCCGCTCCACACGTGGCCATCCGAAGAATATACGTCAGGAACGGCGGTCCGTATTCACGTCGCTAAATTTACCCACGAAATTATAACATTTTCCCGTCCGCGCCTACAACGAATTGGCTACGAATTGTTTGTGCGGAGACGCGCACTGCATACAGGGAATGGGAATTGCGTCTCCCCGGGCTTGTAGACGCAGAATATACGAGTCCGCCTGATGTCGCAAGGCTGTTGAGGATGCGGGATCAAATGAAGCTACGTCGGCTGCGCCGATGTAGTGGGCGTGCCCTGATGAAAGGCATGGCAGGGTCGCGCCGGTCCGGCGAAATAGGGTATCCTTTGCTCCGAGATAACCCTGTGAATCACCTCAGACTTTATAGGAGAAGACCATGCCCGATTTAGCACCCATGGCCGCGTCCGTCGGCGAGAAGCTCAAGCAGAGCGGCCAGACGTTGGCCGTCTCCGAGTCCTCCTGCGGCGGCCTGCTTTCCGCCTGCCTGGTATCCGTGCCCGGCGCGTCGGCGTACTACGTAGGTGGCTCCGTGGTTTACACAAGGGCCGCGCAGAAAGGACTGCTGGGAGTGCCGGACGAAGCCATGGAAGGCCTGCGCGCCAGTACCGAGGCCTACGCGGTAATGAACGCCCGCGCCATTCGCGAAGCCCTGGGGACCACCTGGGCCTTGAGCGAGACAGGCGCCAGCGGCCCAACAGGAAATCGCTACGGAGACGATGCCGGCCATGCCTGTATCGCGGTCGCCGGTCCTGTGGAACGGTCCATCACGTTGGAAACGGGCGAGTCTGACCGCGAGGCCAACATGTGGGTCTTCGCCAGGGCCGCATTCGATCTGCTGGAAGAGTGTGTTTCGGAAGCCGGCTAGAGCCGTTATGCCACGGTCTCACGCCTGGTCCCGTGTTTCAATGGCACGGAACATGATAATAATCGTCTGTCGGTTTCCCAGCACGTACGTCGTCGGGTCCTCCAGGCGCACCCCGTCAACGAATACCGCCAGCTCACCGGCCCGCCCGTCCGGACACAGGTCACCGTTGCTGTAGCTGGCGCCCCAGGGCATCGTCATGCCGGACTTCGTAAGCTCGCCTCCGGAACTCTTGAATACAAGACTTAGCGTGGCGTTCTCACCGGCCTCCGAGGAATCGCGCGGATGAACGTGCAGCAGCTCTCCGCCGTGGCTGTGGACCCCGCCAGGTGCGCTTGGCAGGCTGGGCTGCCTGACTCCGCAAACGGATATGGCGTATACGTTGTGCCAGTGATCGCCGACGTAAGGGTATGCCGGATTCCATACTGCCGTGCTGACAGTCGTCCCAACGACCACCAGGGCCATCGCGGACCCGATGGCGGCGATTATGAGGCGTGTGGGCAGCCTGACTATGCGAAGGAAGGCGACCGCCGCGATACCCGACAGCGCTCCCGCCACGTCGAACAATACGTCGGAAACCTGCGCCGAGCGGTCGGGTAGGACGCTCTGCAGTCCCTCCGCGAATGCGCCAATCAGGGTGGCGATTGCCAGGGCCGCCAGCGCGGACTTGAGGCCGCCCAGCAATCCTGGTCTGCTTCGGGCCAGGGCCGTGAAAATCAGCGAGGCCAGGATGAAGTGCGCGGCCAGGTGGGCCGCCGCGGACACCATGGGGCGAGGCAACGCCGGAATAAGCAGCAGCCGTGGCGTCGAAGACTGGTAGATGAGGTAAACGACCCAGGCGATGATGAGTATCGTTGTGGGGCTGCGGAGAAAACTTAGCTGGCGCAACCGGCTCATCCCTGGCCGCGAAGTGAAGTCGTCATTCACCAATTATAGCTGCATATGAAGCCGTTTCGATGCCTGGCCCGGCTATAAGTAACCATCTCAAAAAGGCGGATGCCTTGTTCCCGCCCACTCACCCTGGGGGCTCTTGTTCCTGGGGGCACATCCCCCAGGCCCTCTGGACTCCACCATGACGACTTTCAGATAGGCTCTAAGTCCGGCTGTAGCCGCTGCCCACCCGGCCTCCCGGACTGCCGGTGCCCTGGGGATTGTCCAACTGGCCGTACTCCGCCAGAAGCTGCTGGCTGTACGTGACCCGGCCGGAGATCTTCTCCACGGGCTCGGTGGCCAGGATTAACGCCGCGTCGGCCATGAGCCTGGGGTTCTCGCCGCGAGGGTCGTCGGGGCCGGTGACCAGGTGGTGGAAGATGGTCCCGGGCGTCGGCACCACCTGCGAAGGCGACAACGCCGTCACGGAGATGCCGTACTCATATATCTCCTGGGCAAGACCCTGGCTGAACCGCTCCAGTGCCGCCTTCTCCGCGCCGTAGCAGGTGCCTCCGCTATTTTGAGGCACGTCCTTGTAGGGCCCGCGGCCCGGACCGATAGCCGCCCCGGAGGAGATGTTCACGATGCTTCCGCTGCGTCGGGGTATCATGTCCTCCATCACCAGCTGGCTCAAGATGAAGGGCGCGTGAAAGTTGACGGCCCACGATCGCATCCAGCGATTGAGCCTGTAGTCCTTGATAGGCACGAAGTATGTGAGCGCGGCGTTGTTGACAAGCACGTCCACGGGGCCATATGTGTCCTTCGCGGACTGGACAAGCCTCTCGCAGTCCTCCGGCAACGATATGTTGGCCGCCGCCGCCGTGGCCTCGCCGCCGGCCTGCGTAATCTCGTTTACCGTGGTGTTCAGGGAGCCTTCCAGGGGGTGGTCGCCCTCTTTCACCGTCCTCGCGGCGCATACGACCTTGCCGCCCTCGGAGGCGAAGAGCACCGCGATTTCCTTGCCTATTCCACGGCTGGCCCCTGTTACCAGAACGACCTTGCCGTCCAACTTACCCATTTTCGTTCCTCCAGTAGAGTTCGAGCGCCGTCGGCCCAGATACTTGGGCGGTGAATTTCTCCGCCCTCGCCTAACAGCCCAGTTTGTCCGCCAGCTCCTCGAAGGTGCTCGCGTACACGTCGATCCAGTCCTCATTCGTCGTGTCAATGTCGCGGTCTGGGCCGTGCTCGCCGGGCCGGGGCACGAATGCCGTTCTCATGCCTGTCTCCCTGGCGGCCTTGAGGTCGTCCTTGTGGGCGGCGGTCATCATCACCTGTTCGATGGGCAGCCCCAGAAGCTGCGCCGCGCCCTTGTATACCTCGGGGTCGCGCTTGTAGTGGTGAAACAGCTCCGCGGATAGAATGCAGTCCCAGGGAAGCCCCGCGTACTTGCCCATGTTGGTTAACAGGGCCACATTGCCGTTGGACAGCGTCGCGATGACGAACTTCGTCTTCAGCCGGGTCAGGCCCGGAGCAGAGTCCGGCCAGGCATCGAGCCTGTGCCAGGACCTGTTGAAGTCCTCCTTTTCGTCTTCGGTGAGTCCGGTGATCTCAAACTCCTCCAGAAGTTCGTCGAGAATCTCTCGATGCAGGGCGTCAATGTTCGTCCACGGCAATTCGCCCCTGCGCACCTTGTCCATGGATGGCCGGTAACCCCCGCGCCAACGGTCGGCGAACTCGGCCCAGTCGACAGAAACGCCCCTGGCCTTGCCCAACGCCTCGCCTTGCCGGGTAATGCTTCCGCGCCAGTCCACCACCGTGCCGAACACGTCGAATGTCAAAGCCTTCACGTCGGATAAGCTCATTAGAAAAAGTCCCCCTAATCAATCATCGGGTAGTCGTCCGGCCTTTATCGAACGGAGGCGGCTGTTCCCGCACCGATATCATGGCACGACCAGAACAGGCACCTCGCCGGCGCGAATCACCCTGTCCGTAATGCTCCCCAGCAACAGGCGCTTCAATCCGCCATGGCCATGAGTGGACATCACGATGAGGTCGATGCCATGCTGCTTGGCGTAGTCGATAATGTGGTCGTGAGCAGGGCCTTCGTGAATCTCCCTTTCGGCCTGAATGCCATCATGTTCCAGTTGTGTGGCTATGTGCGCGAGGTACCCGTCCATGCCGCTGATCTGGGCCTCTTCCAATTGACGGGCCAGCTCTGCCGTACTGACTGCGTTGCGGTCCGACTCCGGACCTCCGGTTGGGGGTATGCCGCCCGAGGGGTGCTTGGTGAAGACGTTGATGAGATGTATGCTGGCCCCCGATGTCTTGGCCAGACCTTGCGCGTGTGGCAAGGCCTTTTCCGCGAGCTTGGAGCCGTCCAAGGGCACCAGGATGCGTGAGTACATATTTCCCCCTAAGGCTTGCAAAGCAGGCCACTCTACAGGAGTCGCATGATACGGACATGGCACAGGACTGTCAACGACGTACGGCTTGCCTGAAATGACGGCTCAAGCTCCGCTGTTGCTCATCATGCCGCCGTATCGTTGAGCAAGATATTCTGGACTACTCCTGTCGCCATTGATTACACTTTAGGGCGGCGGTGTATTTTACACCAACGTCACATACGTGGACGAACCTCTAGAATCGATGCCAGTGGCGTGAACGCCCTAAGGTAGGCAAAGGTGGGCAGATGCAGGTGAACAGGCCCGGCACCGCCGATTTCGATTGCACACCGTCAGCGGCAATTCGAGTGGAGGCTAGCGGCGGCAAGAATAATCCTGATGCAAGTCCCGACAAAAGCAAGGAGCGTTAATGACTCAAGAGACCTCAGACGAAAACTTTTCCCGTGGCATGGTGGTCGTCGCACACGCGGACGACGCGGAATTCGGCTGCTCCGGTACCGTGGCCAGACTTTGCGCCGAGGGTTGGGAGATTGTGTACGTGATGTGCACCGACGGCAGCAAGGGCAGCAGCGACCGCGAAATGACCCAGAAGGAACTGTCCCGAATTCGCCACGAAGAACAGGTAAACGCCGGCAAGGTCCTGGGGCTTAAGGACGTGGTATTCCTGGATTACGAGGACAGTCTACTTCAGCCAACGCTGGAGTTACGCAAGGACATCGCGCGGGAGATACGTCGATACAAGCCGGACGTCGTCATCACCATGTACCCCATGCGCAACCTGGATGGAGACAGCTTCGGCATTGGCCATCCCGACCACATGGCCGCGGGCGAGGCCACGCTTCAGGCCGTTTTCCCGACGGCACGAGACCACATGACGTTTCCCGACCTGCTGGAGGACGGCTTCGAGCCCCACAAGGTCGCGGAGGTCTGGATAATGGGTCACCCCAATCCCGACCTCTGGATGGATGTCACCGACCATATGGATACGTCGGTGAGAGCCTTGATGGAGCACAAGACCCAGATGAACGGGCGGGACGAAAAATGGGCTCACGAGCGTATGCGGGAGTGGCGCAGAGGCCGTGCCGTCGGCAAGGGCATGCAATACGCGGAGGCCTTCAAGAAGATTCCGTTCCGGCGCTAAGTCACTATCTTAAAAACGTCATGGGGGGGTCAGAGGTGGCTTTCCCCCTCTGGCAAAGGGGCTGGAGGATGTGTCCCCAGAAACAAGACCCCCCGGGTGGGCGGGAACAAGGCATCCGCCTTTTTGAGATAGTTATCAGTCCGCACACGTTGCGAAATAGTTCGATGTGGGGCGGGCAGCGTGGCCTGCCCCGCCCTTAATTCGGGGCGAATTAACCTGCGGGAGCGAGGTCTCTTACCGCCTGAAAAACGCTCTCTTTGTCTTGCTCGTTGAAGACCAGGCGTATTTCGTCCACGCCGGCATCGAAGAAGGCCTGCATCTGCACGCGGCACTGCTGCGGGCTGCCGATAATGGACATTGCGTCCACCATCTCATCGGTGACCAGCCGGGCTGCGCCGTCGCGGTCGCGGGCAAGGTACGCCTCGCGTATCCGGTCGGCCTCTTCCCCGAAGCCGATGCGGTGCATGTACCGATGGTAAAACACGCCCATGCCGCCGATGTAGAAGGCGATGTGCGGCCGTTCACGGTCCCGCGCCGCCGGTACGTCGTCGGTAACGTAGACGGAGACTTGCGGAGATATGGCGATGTCGCCCAGGGACCGGCCTGCGGACTCGGCTCCTGCTTTTAAGTCGGCCATCGCCGCGTCCATTCGCGTCGGTACCAGGAAAATTGGCAGCCAACCGTCGGCCAACTCTCCGGTCAGGCGCAGGCTTGCCGAGCTCAGCGACGCGATGTAGATGGGCATGTCCTGCCGGTATGGCTGGAACCTGATGCGAAAACGCTGGGTCCGATAGAACTCGCCGTCGTGGTCCAGCCGTTCGCCCCGCAGCGCCTTGCGAATAATGTCGATGTACTCCCGCATTCGCGACAGAGGCTTGCTGAATTTCTCGCCGTGCAGGTCCTCTACCACCAGCTTGCCGCTGGCGCCCAGACCCAGGAAGAACCTGCCCTCGGACATCAGGTCCATGTTCAGAGCCGTCATGGCCAGGTTCGCGGGCGAGCGTGCAAACACCGGCACGATGCTGGTGCCAATCCGGATGCGCGATGTTACGGCGGCCAGTTGGGCCAGCGACGTGAAGGCGTCCTCCCCCCACGACTCGCCCATGGCCAGACTGCTGTAACCAAGCTCGTCGGCCAGGACTGCCAGCTCCCGCACGTCATTCCATGACATGCCGGGGGAGCGCAGTCCCATCAAGCCCAGGTCGCCCATTGTTTTCTCCAGTCAGACTTCCCGCTCAATCGCTAGGCTCGACAGGACCCTGGTCCATCGAGACCGCTCGATTACTTCGGCAGAAACCACGATCAAGCGGAAGTTACCACATGAACTACAATCCGGAGTCCGCCGCAGCGGACGAAGCGAGGAATCTACGGCGGGACGTCCATGTAAATGGCAATGGTCCTAGATTCCTCGTCCGGCGCGGCGGACTCGGAATGGCAGATTTATCCACCCATTCATAGCATGGCGTCGCACAGGTAATTCCTGTTCGGTACCGCCCGCAAACGTTAGGCCAACAGCAGCTTGCCCAGCTCGGCAGGGTGGCTGAGCATGGGGTAATGCCCCGCATCCAACTCGTACCAGTTGGCGTTGAGCTTTTCCGCCGTACGCCGCTGGTGTGCCTCCGGCGGGTTGACGCTCAGCCGACAATTTATCACCGTTGCCGGCCACTGCTGCGCCCAGAAGCCGTCCAGCTCTCCCGGCGCGTCAGTGGCTTCGATGGGGTGCATTGTGACGCGGTCCACGGCCCACGCCCTCAGCTCCGGCTCCAGGTCGGCGAACAGTCTGTTCTCTAGCTCCTCCCTTGTTGGGCCACGAGTGAGGTCTGTTGTCGCCATAGGGGCGGAGTCAGGGTTTCGTTGAACTATGTCGGTGACTTTCTCGCCGGGCTGCGGCGCCAGGGCGTCCACGAAAAAGATGTGCTTGATGCGGTCCCGGGCCAACTCGGCTACCTTGCACACCACCAGGCCGCCGGTGCTGGTACCCGCGAGAATCACATCGCTAATATCCTCGTAGAACATCATGTCGGCCACTTCCTGCGCCTGTGTGGCAATGGTGATGCCGGGCCGAATCTGGTGTCGGCGTTCGGCACATCCGTCCAGTGTGGGCACGTAGACAGCGTGGCCGGCCTCTCGAAGGACCTTGGCCGTGGGTTGCCAGATCCAGCTGCCCTGAAACGATCCATGTACAAGTACGTAATTTGCCATTTCTTGTCCTCCCATTTTCCTGTTGAGCTGCCGTTAACCCGCATGCGCGCAAGCGCTGAGTCAAAAGGAATTTCACAATTTGGACACTCTGTCAACGTGCCTCTCGTTGCACCCGGCGGACGCCGCCCATGTCCGCCCCCTCCAGCGGTACCGTTCCGATGACCTGCTTGGATTCCAACTCACGTATGCGCTCATCAGAATACCCCAGGACCTCGCCCAACAGGTACTCGTTGTGTTCGCCCAATGTCGGCGCGTGCCCATGTAATTTCAGTTCCTGCCCATCTCCCGGGAAAGACCAGATGGGGCCGCTCATGGGGTACGTTCCCGCATCGGGATGCGTCACCACCTGGAAGTAGTCACGGGCCTGCAGGTTCGGGTCCTCGTAGGTGTCTGGCCCGCAGTTCAGCACAGGCCCCGCCGGGATGTTCTTTGCCTGTAGCAGCCGGAAAACTTCGTATTTGTCGCGTGAGGCCGTCCAGTCGCTGATGAGCTCGTCCAGGGCGTCCTGGTTTGCCAGACGTGTCGCCAGAGAGTCGAACCTGTCGTCGTCTGCCAGGCCAGGGGCCCCCATAATCTCGCACAGCAAACGCCACTCGTCGTCGCCCCGAACCGCCATCGTCACCCACTGGTCTTCGCCGGCGCAGGCGTAGCAGCCGTGCGGGGCCATGTCCGGGTGGCGATTGCCACGCCGCTCCCTGGGACGGCCTACCATCTGTTCCTCCAGAAAGACCTCGCCCAGGTGCGGCATGAAAGACTCCGCCTGCGAAAGGTCGATGAACTGGCCCTTTCCGGTGCGCGCCCTGTAAAACAACGCGGAGCAAATGGCGAAGAAAGCGGTCACTCCGCCTACCGCGTCCGGGTGGTGCACCAGCGAGATGTTGGATAGGTCCAGGTCCGGATAGCCACGCAGCGCCGAGTGGCCTGAAAGCGCGTCTATGGCCATGCCCATACTGTGAAATCTCTTGTATGGACCGGTGTTGCCGTAGCCGGGCGTGAACAAGACGATGAGGTCCGGCTTGACCTTCCGCAGGTCCTCGTAGCCCAGGCCAAGGCGGTCCATGACCCCGAAAGCGTAGTTGGTGAAGACCACGTCGCTAAGTCTGGCCAGCTCCCTGAACGCCTCCCTGCCCTCCTCAGAACCCAGGTCCAGCGTCAGGCCCAGCTTGTTGCGGTTTAGTGCATTGAAGTTGGCCTGCCGGTTCCACGGCCGCTCACCGGGGTCGTCATCCGGGTAGCCCGGCGTGTCCGGAGATGGGTGAATGGGTCCACGGGCGATGCGCTGAACCGCCTCTACCTTGATCACCTCCGCGCCCATGTCCCCCATGAGCACGCCACAGAATGGGCCGGCCCAGATCTCCGCCAACTCCAGCGCCCGGATGCCCGACAGCGGGCGCTTGCCCTGCACTAGACTACTCCTGCCTGGTGAAGTTCAAAAATGGCGGCTTCGTCCAGCCCCAGCAGCTCGCGGTAGACTTCGGAGTTGTGCTGCCCGAGCGTAGGTGCGGCCGTTGGTTCGCTGCGAGGCACGTCGGAATACAGAAAGGGTAGGCCGGTGTAAGTCAGGACGCCTGCCTCCTGGTGCGCAAGGTCCACGAAGTAGCCGCGGGACCTGAACTGTTCGTTCTCCAAGGCGTCGGCGGTCGTTTGAATGGGCGCGCAGGGCAGCCCCTCCCGCTGACCGGCCTCGAAAATCTCGGCGCGGGTGTGCATGTCGAACCAGGCCTGAAATATTTTCTCGATCTCTTCGCGGAACTTGGATCGGCCCTCCGGAGTCTGGTAGCGGTCCACATCCAGCAGGTCGGGCCTCTCTATCATCCTGGTCAGGTTAGGCCACATCCGGGGACCCAACGGCAGGAAGCTGACGAAGCCGTCCTTGCAGCGGAAGGTGCCGACGGCGTATGGCTCACGGGACGCCGCCGCTGTTAGTCGGGGCGGCCTGCGTGGGTCGGTCTCGCCGCCGTAGATGTACGGCAGCCGTCGGCCAATCTGGTGCGGGTGTCCGGCCATGCACTCCTGCATCGATATGTCGATCCACTCCCCTTGGCCGTTCATGGCCGCCTGAAATACGGCTGTCACCGTTGCCGCTGCCGCCACCGTGCCGGTGAAGTACTGGGCCACCTCAGCGCCGTAACGCAGAGGCTCCCTGTCCGGGAGGCCCTCCCTGTGCATGGCGCCTCCCATGGCGAAGATGGTCAGCTCCGTGAACTGGAAGGTTTTGTATGGTCCGGTCTGCCCAAAGGGGGTTATGGAGGTCATTACCAGGTCTTGGTGGTCTGTAGCCAGCGTGTGGTATCCCAGGCCAAAGTCCTCCATGCTCCCGGGCCGGCCGTTCTCTACAATGACCTGACATTGCGCGGCCAGTTTGCGGAATATTTCCGCCCCATTCGGCTCACCGAAGTCCAGCGTCACGCCCCTCTTCTGGCGGTTCAGGTGCAGGAAGAGGCCGCTCTTTTCTGGATGGGGATTGCCGCCGGCGAACGGGCCGCTTCGTCGGGACGTGTCCCCGGCGCCGGGCCGCTCCACCTTGATTACCTCGGCCCCGCAGTCTGCCAACATCTTGGCGCAGTAAGGCCCCGCGATGTCCGTGGAAACATCGAGAACTCGGACTCCCTCCAGGGCGAGAAAGGGCAAACGACTACCTCGGGTTCAAGTGAAGACTGGGCCAATTTTGTACGTACAGCGGTCAGGCTGTCAACTGGCTGACCCACCTGCTGAACGCGCACCGAGTCTAACCAATGTGACAATTGCCGTGTTTGCCATACGCCAGATGTTATGCCGGGAATCACCCCGGTAGTCATCCAGGTTCGCGCGATGGGCTGAATATGCC
>JACZVF010000208.1 GCA_022572805.1 Chloroflexota bacterium | reverse complement strand
GAACCCGCGACCCTCGGTTTTGGAGACCGCTCGGCACATCACCGACCAGGTGCTGCCGTTGGAGGGCATGAACATATTGGACCTGATCGAGGGCGAGTACCAGATTACAGATGAGTTGAAGACGATGCCGACGCCTGGTCACACGCCAGGGCACATCTCCATCGTCGTGGCATCCGCAGGCGAGCGCGGCATGATTCTGGGCGACGTGGCGCACAGCCCGGCGCAGGCGCACTACACTGACTGGAGTCCCATATTCGACGTGGACGGGGACCTGTCTCGCAAGACCCGCCACGAGGTGCTGGACCGCCTGGAGGCCGACGGCTCCCTAGTGTCGGCGGGTCACTTCCCCGGCACAGGCTTCGGCCGCTTCGTGCGCCAGGGTAACCGCCGCGTTTGGCAAGTTCTTTCGTAGATCGAGCAACGGATATGGGAATTGGCATATCTTGTAGATTGGGCCACGGGCATGGACATTGGCCCAGGCATTTTTGGCGGTGATGTTCGGGGGCCGGCTGCGGGAATTGGCGCCGGCTTAGCAGGTTGCGGACATGAGGTGTTGCCTGGGAATAATATGCGAAATATTGGCGACTCTCTCATGAGGCCGCTTAAATAAGGGGGATAACAATGGCAGCCCATAAAATTACAGTTGGCAACGTCGAGGTGGTGTCGGTCCTGGATGGCTACTCTGTCAAGCGAGTGCCCACCGAGACCTTTCCCGACAGCACCATGGAAGCGTGGAGGGAATTCCCCGACATTCTGGACGAGAATGAGCTGATACAGTCCAGGTATGGCTCGGTGGTCCTTCGCTCCCAGGGCAAGCTAATCATAGTCGACACGGGCATGCAGACTGACCCCGGTGGGATGCTTCTGGATGACATGAAGGCCAAGGGAGTAGACCGTGAGGCTGTGGACATCGTGTTCCTGACGCACCTGCACCCTGATCACGTGGGCTGGAACCTTACGGATGGCCGGCCGACGTTCCCGAACGCGCGCTACCTGGCCCCGCGTTCCGACTACGAGTATTGGAGCCGGCCTGACGTTCTGGCCAACGCCGCGCATGTGCGTGACCAGGTGATGCCGCTAAACGACCTTAACCTCATCGACCTGGTGGACGATGAATACAAGATCACCGACGAAATCACAACGGTGTCGACGCCGGGCCACACGCCGGGCCACTTCTCGCTCATCATCGCGTCGGCGGGCGAGAGGGCATTCATCCTGGGCGACGTTGCCCACAGCCCCGCACAGGCGCACTACACCGACTGGAACCCCATGTTCGACATTCAGCAGGACATCTCCAGGTCGACGCGCCACAAGGTGCTGGACCAGTTGGAGGCCGAGGGCACGCTGGTGTCGTCCGGCCACTTCCCGGACCCAGGCTTCGGCCACTTCGTCAGAATCGAAGGCCGGCGGGTATGGAAGGAGCTGTAGGGGAGGGGGACATTACCGTTCTGAAAATCGCGCCTGAAGTAGCGGAATTCATCGCGTCGCATCGGATCGCGCGGCTGGCGACCGCAGATGCGGCGGGCGTGCCCCACGCCGTGCCCATATGCTACGTCTTCGACGGCATTTGCATCTACTCGGCCCTGGACCTGAAGCCCAAGCGAGTCCAGGGTCGAGCCCTCAAGCGCGTGCGCAACATCCTGGAAAATCCTAACGTAGCGCTGATCATCGACGACTACTCCGAGGACTGGAACGAGTTGGCGTACGTCCTGATAGAGGGCAGCGCACATCTGGTGGACGCCCTCGTGGATCAAGGGGAGGAGCAGCGGAGGGCGGAGGCATTGCTGAGGGAGAAGTATCCCCAGTACGAGGCGCTGCTGGAGCCCGGCTGCACGGTTATCCGCATAGCCCCGAGCAACGTCGTTAGCTGGGGCCTGACTCCCTAGACCGGGCGTCCCTCAATTGCCGCCATAGTTTATACAGTCTGGGCTCAACATTGGCCCAGAGCGGCGCGTCCTCCGGCAGGTACCGGTACCTTCTGGTAAACAGGTGCGGCGTTAATTCCGTGCGCCGGAATTTCTTTGCCGCACGGTACAGCACAAAGTAGGCCAGTGGGTGGCTCTGGTTGCCGATCTGGTCGACCAGCAGGTGGCTGGCGTAGCCCACAACGGCGGCCAGGAACAGTGGGTGGTACCAAATTCCCAGCAGGATTCCGGTGGCGACAATCGCGTACTCCCAGGCGTGGAAGGGCCGCGTCATGTATTTCAGATACTTTCCTTCGCGAGGCTCCACGTAATCCAGGACGTGGTCGGCGTCGGTAAATACCCCGGTTAGTAACGCCAGTGGAATCGCCAGCGGTTCGTCGGTTATGGCCCATATCGCTGCACCGAGACCGCCTGCGACGACAGTATGCGTTACTGGTCCCAGCTAATCTCTCCCGGCGTAGACCGGCCTCGGAATGCGCTGTGCCCCGGCAATGCCCCGGCAGCCGACAGTGCGCTGGTAAAGGTCGAAATCCGGCGACGGCCCACTGGTCTACTCCTCGAACTCTTCCAGCCATGCCCGCTTGAACACGCCGTATCGGGGACCGTCTTTATCGCCCAGTGGGACTATTTCCACCAGCTCCCAACCCTTGCCGCCCATTCTGTTGAGCAGGTGCTCGTTGTAGATCCTGATCTGCTCCGAGGCGTCCACCTCATCCGTGCCCTGCCCGTGGTCCACATGATTATCGGAGGGCGCCTTCAGCTTGATAACCTCGTACTCCCACGTGGGCAGGCCTTCAATCGTGTCGAAGTCCTCGATGTAGTCCAGTTGGGTCACGTCCTCGTCGGAGACGTCCGCCCAACTGTCCTCCGAGATGGGCTCCTGGCACTCCCGGCAGACGTCCGCATGTCCGAAGTCATAGGCCCCGCATTCGGAGCAGAAGTAAAGTTTCATTTTTTAAGCAATCGGCATTTCATATTCGACCATGTCTGTGTACGGTACGATTCGGTCGCATCAATGAGATGCATCCTCAGCGCCCTTGGATTGGGTTTGGCGACGCACCCCGATTATAGGTGGGCGTGAACGCATTCACAATAAACATGGCTTTCAGAAATATGTCATTTCGAACAGGGCCGTCGCCACCGGCACGGTGTTCCGAAATTCACGGACATCTGTCTTATCGCCATCGATGCTCATGTGTCGCTGGGTGAAGCTGTGCGGTGAATTGGTGGCCGCACCCTCATCAGGCTCAGGATGGCTACAATGGACAACGCCCCGGTGACTGAGAACGCAAGGCCCCACCTGATGGCCTCGGGCGACAGGTCCAGGATTCCGCCGATGACGATGGGGCCGATAACGCCGCCGGTAAACCCCAGGAACGAGTGGACCGCCAGCGTGGACCCCAGCTTGGAGGGCTCCGAGACCTCCGTGACGGCCGTGGAATATATCGCGGAGTCGGCCGCGATGGCCCATCCGTATAACGCCGTCAAGCCGACTACGACGGGCCAGGGAAAGCCTATCAGCCAGCCGATGATGAAGGATACTGCGCCGCTAAGGGCAAAGATGGCGGAAGCCGACACGGCGCGGCCCCACCTGTCGGAGAGTATGCCGCCCACCACGGGGCCCACCGCCCCCGTCGCCAGCGCAATGCCGCCTACGGTAGCCGCGGTTACTGCCGCCTCGGGGCTGTTCACGCCCTTGGCTACCAGCACGGCCACCAGAAACGCGGGCAGCCACACGCGGACTATGTAAAGCTCGGCGGCGTGCAACGAGTACGCAAGCATGAATATCCGCGTCGCCTTGTTCTTGAGGACTGACAGGTCCAGCGCGCCTGAGGAGCCCCCGCCAACTGGGGCCTCGTGAGAGCGTAGCGCCAGGAAGGCCATTGGGACACTCAGGACCGCCAGCAACGCCATAACCAGGTAGGCGTCCCGCCAATCCATATGCGCCATGAGAATCCCGGTCAGGGCCAGCGAGACGCTATTCGATGCGTAAAAGAACGTGACGTAGGTCCCAACCGCCATGCCTCGGCCGTTGGTGGAGAAGCGCTCCGCCACAACACGCATGCCTGGATTGTATACGCCAACCAGTCCCAGCCCGGCCAGCGCCCTCAGCACCACTGCCGATACAAGTCCGTCGGCAAGAAGCGGGAACAGGATATGAGAAACGACGGAAATGCACGCGAAGCTTATCAGTATCGTTTTTGAGCCGAACCTATCTGTGAGAGGCAGCACGAAAAGGGCGGACACCGCGAAGCCGGCCAGGTAGGCCGAGAAGATAATTCCCGCCTGAGTGTTGTTCAGCCCCCATTCGTTCTTGATTAGCGGCAGTGCGGCCACGTAGCTGGAGAAAGGGAAGAGCAACACGAAGAGCATCATGGAAATGGCTAGCAACCACCGGGCGTCACCGGCCTGAATGCCGCCCAGCCATCTCATTCCGGGCGGACGTTTTGTCGCGCTTTCCGTCCCCAAATGCTCTCCGTATCCGTGGCGCTTGCAGTGGTCTTTCTATTCCTACCGAAGCAGCGACAGGAATTGCTTGGCAGCTATGATTATGTCCTCATCGTCTGTCAACCCCAGCACCTGCTCAAGGTCGGGCACCGCGCTTGAGGGGTCCTCTGTCCGCAGGTATACCTGTGCCCTTAGCAGGTACATTTCAGGCGAGTCGGGAGTCAACGCGATGGCTGCCGTAAGGTCGTCGACGGACAGACCCAGGTCGCCTGTTGCCAGGTATACTCTGGACCTGTTGACGTATGCCTCGCGCAGCCTGGGGTCAAGCTGAATGGCCCTGGTGAAATCTATCAGGGCGTTATCGGCGTCGCCCCGCGCCACGAATACCATACCCCGGTAGTTGTAGCCGATGGGCAGCTGCGAGTCCAGCTTTATGGCCCTGCCCAGGTCATCTATGGCATGTGACTCGTCGCTGAGGAGGTGGTACAGGAAACCACGTTCGGCGTAGGCCTCGGCCAATTTGGGGTCCAGCCGTACGGCCTCGGTCAGCTCTTCGTACGCCCGCCGCATCAGTCCCTGTCGACGCAGTTCTATGCCACGGTCCAGCGCGTCCAGTGCGTCCAGTTCGTCGGAGGTGACGGGCGTCCCGACGCAAGCCACGGCCAGCGCCAGAAGAGCCCCGGCCATCGAAACGAAAAGGGCATTACTCATGGGACCATGTTACCAGAGGAGGTGTCCCCGGCCGCGCAAAGCTCACCAGCAAGGAATGCATGGAGGCTCGGGAATGAGGGCCTAGGACTTGCCCTCTCGAATCCAGTCCGCGACGCGCTCGGCGATCATGATGGTTGTGGCG
>JACZVF010000207.1 GCA_022572805.1 Chloroflexota bacterium | reverse complement strand
CCGGCGCCCAACATCACCCCCCCCCCGGCCCAGAGGTTGCCTGTCGCAACTAAGTATCCGCTAACGCCCGAGCCAACGAGTCCTGCCACGGTAACCGCGTTGGGACTGATGCCCAGCCTGGCCAACAGGCCGGCCACGGGCGCTTCAACGTATTCTGAAAGAAGCCTGCGTGCGGATGTGCGAGCTCTGTTCAAGGGACTGCCAATGCAAGTGAGAGGCCTATGGTATAGTCTGCCCGCGAAACTGGCATCGGGGGCTTTAGGAAACGGCCACTTTTGATGATGTGCTCAGGGTTTCGTAGTAATTAAGGACTCTACCGGCGACCATTTCCCACCTGTATTCCTCGGCCTTGGCCCTGCCGTTGGCGGACAGGGCCATTCGGAGCCCCTTGTCCTTTAACAGCCTGGCAATAGCCTCCGCCAGCGCTTCATCATCTTTAGGCTGCACCAGAAGGCCGTCCTTCTCTTCGGAAATTACTCCGGAGTAGCCCGCGATGCGTGTGGCAACAACCGGGGTACCGGCGGCCATGGCCTCCAACAGCACTATGCCAAAGCTCTCCCGTCCGGTCGCCGGCGAGCAGAAGATGTGCGCCGACTTGTAATAACGGGCCTTCTCCTCCTCCGACACCTTGCCGACGAACTCTACGTCCTGCAGATTGCGCTCACTTATGATGCGATACGACTCCGCGTCCGGCTTGCCGGGACCAACCACGAGCAATCGTAGGTTTGGATAATCCCACTTCAGCCTGCTGTAGGCTCCAAGCAGGTACTTGAGGCCCTTGCGCTTCTCCAGGCGTCCCAGGAACAGCAGGTTTATCTTTCCGTCCTGCAGATGTGGAAACGGCTGCGCCCCGTCGAAATCGTCCACCCGGATGCCGTTGGGGATGATCTCGTAATGGCCTGGGAAATGGCAGTTAATGAACTGGCGGGCCGGCTCCGACACCGCGATGCGACCCCGCAGCCTTCGGTAATATGGCACGGCCAGGCGCTTGAAGCCCATTTTATACAGTTGTGTCCCGCCGTAGGTGTGAAAGGTACCAATGGCGACGGAGGTCGCGGGATTCATCTGGCTGAGGACGTTGGCAGTCACCAGCCCCGCAAACGGCTCGTGCAGGTGGATGTAGTCAAAGGCCTCCTCGGCCAAAAGATTCTTGATGCGAGGCCGAAGCCAGACGGAAAAGGAAACCCTTGCAATAGACCCGCCGCTGGGCACCGGGACCGGCCTTCCCATGGGAATGAAGTCCGGGTCCTCCACCCTCGATGGGGCCGAGCACGGAGCGATTATCTTAACTGTGTGTCCCCACAGGCGAAACTGGACGGCCAGGTTGTTTATGTGGCCGGGCACACCGCCAAAAAAGGCATGGTCATACGGCGAAACTAGCGCTATTTTGGCTGGGCGGTCCATAAATCATACCTCGTAGGTAAGACGTACCCCCCTGAAATCGCGTTGCGTGGCCGCCCATCCGCGTTGCGGCCGCCAGCCGGCCGAACGCACAAGCGCCTACTCCTTGCCAATAATGAAGTTCTCCACTCGCTGTCGGGCTTCGTCGTCGGTGTACTGAACTGGCGGCGACTTCATGAAGTAGGAGGACGGTCCGAGTATGGGGCCGCCTATTCCCCTATCCTTGGCAATTTTTATGCACCGAATTGCGTCGATGACTACTCCTGCGGAGTTGGGGCTGTCCCAAACCTCCAGCTTGAGCTCGACGTTCAGAGGCACATCGCCGAAGGTTGTACCCTCAAGACGGATGTAAGCCCACTTTCGGTCGGAAAGCCACGGCACATAGTCGCTGGGGCCTACGTGAATATCCTCAGCGGGGAGATCATGGTCGAGTTGAGAGGTCACGGCCTGCGTCTTGGATATTTTCTTCGAGACAAGACGCTCCCGCTCCAACATGTTCAGGAAGTCGGAATTGCCGCCGAAGTTTAGCTGGTATGAGTTGTCCAGCCGGACACCGCGGTCCATGAAAAGCCTTGTGAGGACTCTGTGAACTATAGTGGCTCCTACTTGAGATTTGATGTCGTCTCCAATGATGGGGGCGCCGGCGTCCTTGAAGCGGCGCTGCCAGTAGTTGCCCTCGCCGCTGGCAATAAAGACGGGGATGCAGTTGATAAAGCCACATCCTGCCTGCAGCACCTGCTCTACATACCACTTGGTCGCCTCCTCTGACCCAACAGGCAGGTAGTTGATTACAACGTCTACCTTCCGCTCCCTGAGGATGCTGGCCACATCGTCCGTTGGACCGGACGCCTTGGTGATGACTTCAGACATATACTTGCCAATGCCGTCGTGGACCATGCCGCGCTGCACCGTAACGCCGGTATGAGGGACATCAAAAAACTTCTTAGTGTTATTGGGCTCAGCGTATATGGCCTCAGAGAGGTCTTTACCCACCTTGGTGGCATCCACGTCGAATGCCGCCACAACGTTGATGTCGCCGATGCCGTACTCACCGAGCACCGGGTGCATCAAGCCGGGAACATCTCCGGAGTCGTTGGTTACGTTTTCATACTTATGAATCCCCTGAATCAGGGATGAGGCGCAGTTGCCCACGCCAATAATCGCTACATTGATACTACCCAAATCTATATATCTCCTTTCGTAAGAAAACACCTGGGGCCACGAGGAGCCACGAGCGCCAACCCGGCGCCGGGTCCAGCATGGAACAACAAAACGGATGAGAACCGAGGTAGGCCCGATTCTAGCACCAATGTGGCCGGCTAGACAAGCGTTTGCATTTCACCATAGCCGGCGCGGCGCGGGATAAGACGTTGCATAGGTACGAATTAACCCTGGTACCTGTGCCGGCCGCCTTCACGAAACGGCCGCGAAGTGAATACCCGAATGGCCGAGGCGGGGGCGTTTCTTCAGACGTTGCCCCCTTCGTAACGGGCAATCTCCACGAAATCTTCGGCCTCATCAGACCATGCGAACAGGGCCGCCTCCACCACACGGCCCTGATCAATGCCCACCACCAACTGCTGCACAGGATAGGCCGGACCGTCGCCCCAGGGGCTAGCGGCCACTTCCCTATCGGTGGGTGATAAATATGCCTGACCGTTGGGATGGGAGTGGTAGATCAAGCGTGCGGGGGCGTCGCCATCGAAAGTTCGATTCAGCTCCAGCAGGTCCTGGCCATCTATGACGTAGGCTGTTTCCGATCCCCGCTCAGATGCGATGGGGTGACCGCCCTTTTCCTGCTGGTTGGCGCATGGCCGAATTGAATCAACGGATACCTTCTCCGGGCCGGACATCCACCCACAGCACTCCGCTGGGAATGCCTTTCTTGATTCCTCAAATGCCTTGAGCAAAAGCTCACGGGGTATTTCCACAGGTCGCAGCTGTTCGCTCATGCCCGGGTCATCTCTATCTCTCTTTGCCGGCAAATAACGTAACCTTTCGCCCCTGCCCGCCCGCGCCTTAGCTATCTCCAACGGCAGGAGCTTGTTATCCAAAAGCCACTAGATGATGCCGGAGCTTCTGAGGGCGTCCAGCTCGTGCTCGCCAACGCCAAGCAGGCCGGAAAGCACCTCGTCCGAGTTCTCGCCCAGCAGCGGAGGAGGCCGTACGTTCACCTCGTTGGACGAGATCTTGATGGGAGAGCCCATGGCTTTGTATCTCCCTCGTGCGGGGTCGTCCACCTCCACCACCATCTCCCTGGCCTTGAGGTGAGGGTCCTCCAGCACCTCGCAGGTGTCCAGCACAGCCCCGCATGGGATACCCAGGCCGGCCAGCTCGTCCAGGAGCTCGTGCTTTCCCTTGGTCATCGTGTAAGCGCCGACAATAGCCTCCACCTCGTCGGGCCGTTGATCGCGCGCCTCCTTCGTAGCGTAGCGCTCGTCCCCAATGAGATCGGACTTACCGGCCAGCGCCAGCAACGTATCCCAGGAGTCGCCGGCCAGTACGAGGGCAACGTAGTCATTGGGCCCTCCGGGACGGCAAGGATAAATCAGGCTGGGTCCGCCCCAGGACCGGTTGCCATTGCGAACCACGGGTTTGTGGCTGTTCAGCGTGTCGATCATTCGGATTCGCATGAGGTTGACGACGGCGTCTTGCATAGATACCTCGACCATCTGGCTCTCGCCGGTCTGGTCTCGCTGGCGCAGGGCCGCCAGCATCCCTACGGCGCAGTGCAGGCCGGTGCCGGAGTCTCCCACGCCGGGGGCAACGAATATCGGCTCGTCACCGGTGTTGCCGTTGGCGCTCATGGCGCCGCCCATGGCCTGGGCTATGTGCTCGAAGCTTTTGAAATCGGCGTAAGGACCGTAAGTGCCGAAGCCCTTGATTGTGGCATAGACAATCTTCGGATTGGCCTTTTTTAGCGTTTCGTAGGCCAAATCGAACCTCTTCATTTGGCCCGGTGCGTAGTTCTCCACCACGATGTCGGATACCCCGACGAGCCTTAGGAACAGCGCCCTGCCCTCATCTGTCTTGAGATTCAGGGTCAGGCTTCGTTTGTTGGAGTTGAACACCAGGAAATAAAAGCTGTCGACGTCAGGGTCGACGGCCATTTCATGTCGTGTGCGGTCGCCTACGCCAGGCTCCTCGACCTTGATGACATCCGCGCCTAGCCATGCCAACAGCTGGGTGCAAGACGGGCCGGCCTGGACCTGCGTGAGGTCGAGAATTCTGATGCCTTCCAGGGGGCTGGTCATACGTTGTCTCCCAAATTGCCTTCTCTCACAGCTTTCACACTACACCTCGGCCGTGATCCCGGCCACGTCCGCGTAGTACCTGTCCTCGCCGCCTCCACGACGTACGAAGACGATACCGTCGGTGCCAACGTACCGGTCCCGAAACTCCTCAAAGTATGCCAAAAGCTCCGGCTGAAACTCGGTTGGCTTTTCGTCGTCGTCCAGCCAGGGGTTGGGAAAGTAAAAGCGGAGCAGCGTGACGCCGTCCGCTGCCGACAGCCTGACGTAGTATAACTTGGGCATCACCTCGTGTCCGTGGTCGGAGTTCTCCACGAACTGCACTCCCTCAACGGTGGCAATGTTCAGGTGCACATGCCAGTCCCTGGACTCGATAGTAGCCCACTGGCCGCTGTACTCCGGCTCCGTCATGCCCCTGGC
Source organism: Chloroflexota bacterium (assembly GCA_022572805.1). Taxonomy (GTDB): domain Bacteria; phylum Chloroflexota; class Dehalococcoidia; order Lucifugimonadales; family JADFKI01; genus Casp-Chloro-G4. The sequence continues at coordinate 172 of JACZVF010000207.1, read as the reverse complement.
GTGCATCTCGCTGACGGCGCCGCCAGAGTCAATTACAAGCAGCATCCGGTCCGACATTATCAATTCGGTAATCAGCTTCTTTATCGTGTCCTGATTCATAGCCCCTTGCCCCGGGTACCGGGTTTCCTATTTATCCAAGATTTGCCACGATGCGCCGGACTCACGCGACATG
>JACZVF010000206.1 GCA_022572805.1 Chloroflexota bacterium | reverse complement strand
TGTGCATGGATTACATTTCGGGCATCTGGACTTTTCGGATAGGCTCTTAGTAACTATCTCAAAAAGGCGGATGCCTTGTTCCGGCCCACCCACCCTGGGGACTCATGTTCCTGGGTGCAAATCCCGCACGACGATTTTAAGATAGTGACCTAGTCCAGCTCCCGCAGGTACCTCTCCATCTCGCAGGCGAACCACAGGGCCATGCCGCCACCCCTGTCGTCCAGGCCGAAGATGGCGGGCCGGTCGAAGTATTCCCGAAGGCCGGCCTGTACGCCGGTGCCCGTGCACACGTCCACCAGGCCGCCTTCGTCGTCAACGCGCTCGTTCACGAACTGCCAGGCCCAGGCCAGCGACAGCTTGAAGGAGTCGTCAAGCCAGCCCACGCGCATGCCCCGCGCCATTGCATAGCCCACCATGCAGGTAACGGTCAGCTCAGGGTACGAGCCAGGAAAATCTACCACCTCCAGCCAGCCACCGGATGGGGATTGGAACTTCTGCAGCGCCTCCAGGTGCCGCTGGTGGGCACGGCGTATGCTTCCCCTCTCCACGTGGTTGCGAGGCATGTACGCCAGAGTCTCTGCGTAACCCAGGGCCGCGAACCCGTTGCCGCGTCCCCAAAAATGAGGGGTCACGCGGTCGTGCCAGAACAGGCCGTTGTCCTGCTGGGTGCCTGCATCAAGCAGAAACCGGACCTGGATATCTGTGTAAGTCTGGTCGCCGGTGATCTCCGTGGCCCGTCCCAGAATGGCCCCGCCGTAGAACATGTCCTCGGGGCGGTAATCGTGGTCTGACGGCGGCGGCACATTGCCGATTTCGGACGGCCTGTACAGCTCTGCGATTTCAACTAACTGTTCGGCGTAACGCTTCTCCCCCGTGGCTGCCGTGAGCTCGTCCGCCCACACCATGCCTGCCAGGTGGGAGCCGTCTTTGCTTTCGCCAAACACCTGCTCCAGTGTGCACGATGAGTAGCCCCTGACCATGTGTACCAGGTCCGGCACGGGGTCTTCTCCCTCCGGGTCCAGCTCTTTCAGCCGCAGACGTCCGCTGAGGGAGACACCCTGCGTGTAGATAACTGGGTTGAGCTTGTGGCCGTAAACGGCCCCCAGCAGCCGCGCCACGTCCAGGGGACTGCGGCCCCGTCTCGCATCCAGCACCAGTCTTGCCGGCGACGAGCCTAGCGCCGACTCCTGCGACAACTTGGCCCATAGCTTTCCCAGCTCAGGCTTCAATGCATCGGCGGGGCAGGTCAGCAGCAGTCCGGGGACAGGCGCCAGATTGTTCGGCTTCCCCTCTGCCAGCGCATTCAGCAGCGAGCCCTCCTCGGCCAGCGGGTAGGCGTTCAGGGAGGTGCCGATTCTGGATACGGGACCTGAGTACTCCCATCGAACAGCGATGCCGTCGCGGACTTCCAGCACCACGTCCGGCGCGTTGAAGCTTATCCAACGCCACAGGTATCTTGACTCTGGGTTGTGCGGGTCGCCATAGTAGCCGTTGTCCGGCGGAGGATAGCCCGTGGCGGGGTTTCCGCCGGCGCCGTTGCTGCGGGAGATGCCCAGCGCCAGGCCGTCGGGGTTGCCGCAAGGCACCGCGCTTAACGCGACCTCCTTTGCCAGGGCATCGCCGCCCTCCACGTACGACTCGATGGCATCGAGGGACCGGTTAACGTCCTCTATGCTGCCGGAGAGCCCACCCACCAGCAGCACCCTGGTCCGGTGCGTGTTCGGCACGTAGGCGTCTCCGTGCACAAGTGTGGGAATCGGCCGCGCGGACCGCGTCACGCCACATGCGTCCAGTCGCCACCTATCAGGCGCCTGCTGCACCAGGCCTTCAAGCCGCTCTTCGAGATTCAGTCCATTGTTTACCATTATCCAACCTGCGAAATTTTCGTATATGTATAGTTCTCAAAACAACCATTGAATTGTGATCTTGCCATTGCTTCAGATGATTGCTATTGCAACTAACATAGATTAGTGCGTCGCTTCTAGACCAGGCTGTTGCGAAGATGATGTGAATGTATCGCGGAAAAACGCGATGCCAATGTTAACACAGGGTGCGTTAGGGGGGCGCCATGATCGCTTGGAGAATACTGCTTTGGCGGTTTATTGAAATATACGACGAAAGGCTCAGTCGAGGACAGCCGTCGGCAGGCTGTTGATCAACGCGGCGAGGTATCCCGCGCCAAACCCGTTGTCGATGTTGACGACGCCAATGCCCGTGGCGCAGCTATTTAGCATTGAAAGCAGAGCGGCCAGGCCATCGAAGCTGGCGCCGTAGCCTACGCTGGTGGGCACCGCGATGACGGGTACCTGGACCAGCCCGCCCACGACCGACGGCAGCGCGCCCTCCATGCCGGCGACGGCCACCACGACTCTCGCCTTCTGTAACGCCGGCAACTGCGCCAGCAACCGGTGGAGGCCCGCCACGCCCACGTCGAACACACGCTCCACCTGGCTGTCCATCAGCTCGGCGGTGATAGCCGCCTCGTATGCCACCGGAAGGTCGGCCGTGCCCGCACAAACGATAAGAATGCCGGGCGCCGCTTTTTTCGAGCCGACGTCTCTGCGGTCGACCACTATCGTCCTGGCAATGTCGTCGTACCGGGCGTCGGGGGCCTTGTCGACAACGGCGTCGTACGCATCCCGGGAGGCTCGCGTGACAAGCAGACGGTCGGACTGCTTTAGCAACGCCTCGCCTATGGAAGCGACCTGCTCCGGCGTCTTGCCCTCGCCGAATATGACCTCCGGGAACCCCTGACGAATGGCCCTGTGGTGGTCAACCTTGGCGAACCCCAGGTCCTCGAAAGGAAGGCCCCGCAATCGGGTGATGACCTCATCCTCGCTGAGACCATTGTCCTTGAAGTCCTTTAGCAGGGCACGCAGCCGCGACTCGTCTATGATGCGTCTCCCAAATGAGGCAACCGCCTCTTGGCGATGTGCACGTTCGTTGCCAGCCTGACAGGGTGGCAGTCCCTCGCATGGAGTATACAGGGCTTCTCCGGAATGCGTAAGGAAAAATCAGAAACGGCTCCGCTATTACGCGGCGCCGCTTGTAGATAGCGGGGTAGCGTGGCGCCGTGTTGGCAGCCACTCAATACGTCGTCTGGAACGTGGACTGCTCAGGGCAGCGCGGGACATGTTTCGACGGCCTAGCCAACTCGGACTAGCTCGGGAAACTCCAGATTCAGCTTGTCCAGGGTTAGCTGCAAAGGACCGGGCAGGGGCTCGTCTGACGCGTCCTTTACCCAGCCACACTGCAGGCAGCTCTCGTACCCGCCATACCAGTCGCGTTCTACGTTGACGTCGCCGTTGCAGCGCGGGCAGCTCTTCAAATTCAGCATTTCGGGCCTCCTGTGGTTTCCTGCATAGCCTGATTATCTCGGAACTGTGTTACCGGATAGTTACCTGTTTATAGATCTTCTTATTGAATCTGTTCCTGTGTGTGGCAACGACTGCTCCCAGGTATCGGCCTTGCACCAACTATTAAGTGCCTGCCGGCGGTCCGTAGTCCACCGCCCACCTGATTTCGGAGCACGAACCCGGTGGATGTCAGCATCAGACGGAGGAATTCGAGGACTCTCAACTTTCGGCGTTACGTCTTGCGACGACCGGGGCCACGTCGGCACCCCGCTGCCCGTCCGTTAGCCGAAAATCAATCCGCAAAGGGTGTGGGGAGCGTATTCATGTCTGAGTGCACCGGTTTATTCTGATTACATGATTTGTTTTTCAAAATCTGTCAGATTCACGTCTTTAGCCATGGCCGCGCCGCTTATCTTGGCAGCGTGTTCGTTGGGGTCGCCTGAAGTTCGGCCAGACGCCCAACCAGGCGCCGACCCGGGGTCGGCAAGTCCACCCTCGATTGCCGCTCCCTCGGCCGCTCCCGGGTCGATTCCGTCCGCCGTTCCGGCAATTCCTACCTCTCCCCAACTGGGAGTCCCAGGCGGGCCGGAGCGGACATCTCCAACGAACTCTCAGCTTATACCCACGGTCTCACCGTCCGCCGCAGCCTCTCTGGCCGTGGAGCCAAAGCCGTCCACCAGCCCTGATTTCCAGAGCGTCCCGTCTGCGCCACCTGACAGGGACCTGTTCGACCTGGCCAAACGCTTTGGAAGGGTGGATGCAGGAATGGAGACGGTTTCTGGCACGGTTGACGCAATCGGCGGAGGTCTCGAGGTAGGGCATAGCCAGCCGTTCTTCGTTAATGATCTGCTGGACAACACCACTTACACCATCCAGGCCACGCTGCAGGTGGTGAGCGACAACGCATACTGGTACGTCGACGACAATGTCACGCTTTCAGACGAGGCGCTGATGAAAGCGGCGGATGTCTTCGAAGCCAAAATCAGGCCCGATATGGTGAAATCCCTGGGCGACATCCGGAAACCAGGGGTCGACGGCGATCCCCGCTTGACAGTGCTGCACACGCCTCTGCGGGCCGCCGACGGCTACTTCGGCTCCAGCGATGAGTACCCTCGGTCAATTCATCCCCACAGCAACGAGAGGGAGATGATTTACATGGACGCCAGCCGCCTCACGCCGGGCACTTCCGCTTACCTCAGTGTGCTGGCGCACGAGCTTCAGCATGCCATTCACTGGAACCAGGACGGCGGCGAGGACGCCTGGATAAACGAGGGCATGTCCGAGCTGGCCAAGGAGCAGGTCGGCTACAACGCCTACTTCGTGGACTCCTTCCTGCGTCGGCCGGACGTTCAGTTGAACTTCTGGCCGGACGATATTGGAGCCAGCGCTCCCCACTACGGGGCGTCATCCCTGTTTATGGCGTACCTGGCCCAGCATTACGGGGGCTACCAGGCGATGGGCGACCTCGTTCGCCAGCAGGCCGACGGCATTGAAGGCGTGGAGCTTTACCTGTCGGAGTATGGCGCTTCGTTCGAGCAGGTGTTCAAGGACTGGGCCGTCGCCAACTACCTGGACGCCGATTCCGGGCCTTATGGATACGCCGATAGGGCTGTCAAGGTGCGATCGGTCCGTCCGGTTTTCACGGAGTTGGAGGAAACCGACAGCATGCCCCAGTTCGCGGCCAGGTACTACGACCTGCGGCTTCCCGAGGGCGACTACGTACTGGAATTTGCCGGCGACGCGACCGTAGCGCAGGTGGGCACCCAGTGTCACAGTGGCAATCGGTGCTGGTGGAGCGGCCTCGGCGACTCCATCGACTCCATGCTCACCAGGGACCTGGACCTCACGGGGCTGACTGAGGCCACTCTCGAGTTCTGGACCTGGTATGAAATC
>JACZVF010000205.1 GCA_022572805.1 Chloroflexota bacterium | reverse complement strand
GCCTTCACCTTTAACATTCGCACCAGGTCTTCCTCGAAGAAGTCGCTGTAGAGCCCGATGCGGTGGCTGGTCTCGTCTGTGGCCTGGTGACGGCCAGCCGCAATTATCTGGTCCAGAAGCTGATCGCGCTCGCCGAACGGCAATGCGTGGGCGTCATCGATTGTCATGGAGTCCAGGTCTTCCAGGTTTTTCGGGATATGCGCCATGTCTTTTCACCTTTCCTCTGGGCCCTCGGCGAAGTACGCCGCTTCCGCAATTATTAGTTCGTTCGACTTAACAAGCGTGGGCAAAGCATAATGCGGCGGTGAGGGACTGACAAGAGGGCTGCCGTTGACTGATTCGTTCGTTAATGATAATTTCTGGTGCATCGACTTCAGTCTTTTCTGGAGCTATTAGCTGGTGAGCGAATTGAGTGATGTACCCATCGTATACACGTTGACGGTCTGCCCGGCCTGCGACGGTCTGCGCGAGGCGTGGGCCCGAGATGGCGTGCAGTACGAGGAGCGCCGCGTCGACCAGAGCCAGGATACGCTGGACGAGGCGTTGGACTACGCCGATACGGTTCCCATCATCGTATTTCCGGACGGCCGCGTTGAGGTTGGATTCGACGGGCGCACAGGTTGAGAGATCGGCTGACGGGCCGTTGGCCCGCGATAGCCAATGACATTACGAGAACAAGAAAGGCAGAAGCTTATGGCCTTGACCCGCGAAAAATTCGAACAGGGCATGACGACACAGCAGTACATCGACCAGATCAAGGTCAACAAGCAGCCGTTCATCGACATCCATGAGGCCGTGGAGGTGCCGCCCGGCGTGCAGCAACAGTTCGACGGCCTGGCCGAACCCCTGAACCTCGCGGTGTTCACGGCGGACTGGTGCGGCGATGCCATGAGCACGACCCCGGCAATCCTGCGCCTGGCCGAAAGCACTGACGGCCTGGTCGTGAATGTCTTCAACAGGGACGACGAGCTTGAGCTGAGCAATAGCTTTCTGCCGGAAAACCGGGCCGGCACCGTCCCCATCTTCGTGGTCTGCGACGCGGCTATGGGCGAGGTGGCCCGGTTTATCGAGACGGCGGCCGAGCTGGTGCCGGACATCGATGCCATGGACGGCGACATCTCCCGTGAGCTTGAGGGCGAAAGCGAGGACAGCGCCAGGCGTCTGCGACGAGGCAAGCGCACCGAGTACAGGGTCGCTCACGCCCGCCAGTGGGGAGAGGTCATCCTGAAATCTTTCGCGGACACAGTGGCGGAGGGTCTCTCGCGCTCACAGGGGCAGCGCCCCGCTATCGGCGGCACCAGATGGCCTCCGAAGGGATAGACGTCACGCCTTATTCGCGGGTCCGACGCGGGGGTCCAACGCCGGTCTTGGCGCGCATAAGCCGTTAAGGCACTATCTCAAAATCGTATTGGGGGAGTCCGAGGAGGAAAGCCCCCTCTGGCAGAGGGGCTGGGGGATGTGCCCCCAGGAACTAGAGCCCCCAGGGTGGGCGGGCGGGAACAAGGCATCCGCTTTTTTGAGATAGTTACTGAATCACGCCTGCAAACGATATATAAGACAATCCTGGAGTATTCATGCAAGAGCAAGCCCTGGCCGACGTGCGGGTCCTCGACTTCACCCACTACGTAGCTGGACCCTACTGCACCAAGCTGCTGGCAGACTACGGCGCGGACGTCATGAAGGTAGAGCGTCCGGGGGTAGGCGATGGCGCCCGCCGCATGGGCCCCTTCCCCAAAGACGAACCCAACATCGAGAAAAGCGGTCTCTTCCTGCACCTTAACACCAACAAACGAAGTCTGACACTGGACCTCAAGCGGCCCGAGGCCAGGGACATCGTACTGACGCTGGTGCGGGATGTGGACATAGTAGTGGAGAGCTTCAGACCTGGGACAATGGAGTCGTTCGGGCTCGGCTATGAATCGTTGAGGAATGCCAACGACGACGTGATCTTGACCTCAATATCCAACTTTGGCCAGACGGGACCCTACAAGGATTACAAGTCGTCCGACATCATGACCTACGGCATGGGCGGCGAGATGTACTCCACGGGCCTGGAGGACCGCGAGCCCCTGAAACTAGCCGAAAACGTCGTCCTCTACCAGGCCGGGGCCGTAGCGTCGGTGGCGACCATGGGGGCGCTATTCGCCTCACGGCTGCAGGCCGTGGGTCAGCACGTCGATGTCTCGATTATGGAGACGCAGGTGGGCACCATAGACAGGCGAATGAGCATGCTGCTGGCGTACCAGTACAACGGCGAGATATCCCGGCGCGGCGCCCTGGCGACCGGCACAGGCTACCCTACCGGCGTGTACCTGTGCGCCGACGGCTACATACAGGTCAACGGCGGAGGCAGCTACTTCAAGCGTGTTGTGGAGATGATGGGCCGGCCGCCTGAGCTTGAGGACCCGACCTGGTTCGAGCCTGAGTCCCAGTACAATTCCGACCTCGCGCAGATATTTCATGAGTATTTCATCCCCTGGTGCCTGGAGCGTACCAAAAGGGAAATCTGGACCGCCGCACAGAAGTCGCGTGTCCTATCTGCGCCTCTGAACACCATCGAGGAGCTGGTGGAAGACCAGCACTTCAACGAGCGCGACGCCTTCGCGGATATATCGCACCCGGAGGCGGGACGCCTGCTGTACCCCGGCAGACCATTCATCATGGGCGAGTCGCCATGGTCCGTGCGGCGGCCCGCGCCACTGCTTGGCCAGCACACTGACGAGATTCTTAGCAGCATTGGCTACAATGCGGAATGCGTAAGCCGCCTTCATCGGGACGGCGTCGTCTGATGGCCAGGCTTCCGTTGGAAGGCATCCGTATTCTGGACATGACAGTCGTGTGGGCAGGGACCTACTGCACCATGCTGCTGGCGGACCTGGGCGCCGAAGTTATCCGCATCGAGTCCATCCAGACGCTGCCTCCCATAACCCGCGGTACGATGGCCCACCCTCCCAAGGCCGTCATCGAGGGCATGCCCGCGTTCGTCGCGGCTATGCCCGGACGGGACCCCGGCGAGCGCCCGTGGAACCGCTACCCCCTGTTCAACGCCCACGCGCGCAACAAGTTGAGCATGACGGTGGACCTGCTACGCCCCGAGGGTATGGAGATATTCAAGCGACTGGTCAAAATCAGCGACGGTTTCATCGAGAACAACGTCACGGAGACCATGGACAAGCTTGGGATATCTTACGAAATGCTCCGGGAGCAGACCCGGGAAATCATCATGTTGCGCATGCCCGCATACGGCAACAGCGGCCCGTACAAAAACTACCGTTCGTTTGGTATTCACATGGAGGGGGTGATTGGCCACACCCTGCTTCGGGGTTACGCCGACAGGGACCCATCCTGCAACACAAACGTCTACACCGCGGACGCCGCCGGCGGCGTGCAGGGCGCTTTCGCCATGTTGGCGGCGCTGCATTACCGCAACCGCACCGGCAAGGGGCAGCTCATCGAGTTGGCGCAGGCGGAGAACATGGTGCCCTACCTGGGCCAGTTCTTCATGGACTACAGCATGAACGGGCGGAGAAACACCACTCTTGGCAACCGCCACTCCACGTCCGTACAGGGCTGTTATCGGTGCAAGGGCGAGGACCGCTGGGTGAATATTACCTTAGCCACCGATGGGGAGTGGCGGGCCTTCTGTGGCGTAGCGGGCCTCGAAGAGCTGGCGCACGTCGACAGGTTCGCGGACGCCGAAGCGCGGTACGCCCATCACGACGAGATTGACGGACTCATCGCACGCTGGACGGCTGACCGTGACCACTATGAGGTCATGGAGATTTTGCAGAATGCGGGCATCGCAGCAGGACCTGTGCTGGACCAACGCGACGCCCACAACGACCCGCACCTTCAGGCGCGCGGCACCTTCGAGGAGGCCTCACAGGAGGACGTGGGCACTCACCTGTACACCGGTTCGCCTTACAAGATGTCGGAGACGCCGATTAAGATCAGGCGCGGGCCGGTGCAGCTGGGACAAGACAACGAGTACGTTTACAAGACGCTGCTGCAGATGTCGGACGAGGAGTACGTCCGGCTGGAGCGAGACGGACATATCGGCATGGACTTCGCGGACCACGTTCTCTAGTCGGCCTAACGCTAAACCACGTAACCGTTTTTCTTATCCCAATCACGGGACGCCTGTGGTCTCTTGGCAGGGTCGCCGAAGCCACCGCCTCCCGATGAGAGGCAGATGATCCTATCGCCCGGATGCACTACGATGTTTGTCTCCTTGGACTTCAGCACCCTCTCCCCTTCGCTGGAGACGATAGAGTACCTGTGAGGTAGGGCCGCAGAACCACCAAGCAGCCCGAAGGGCGGGTTGTGGATGCCGTCGCCGGCGGTGTTCAGCATGGCAGGTCCTGAGCCCTCGTACACGATTTCGCACACCGCGCCAAGTCCGCCACGCCACTGGCCGTCGCCGCCGGAGCCAGGACGCATCTCGTGACGCTTCACGAACAGCGGGAAGCGCTCCTCCGTGATCTCCACGCTGGGCGCACGGATTCCGCCCGCCGCCTGGTTCTCGCCTATGTTCGACCAGCCGTCGAAGCCCTGGCAAGCGCCGGCACCGCCCCTGGCCATGAAGAAGTGCCAGATAAATCTGTCGTTGGTCCGCGAATCAATGCCCGTGATGGCGTAACGGAGCCGCCTGGAGAACGCCGCGTTCACGGCATACGGTATGGGGCCGGACATCGCCCTGAATATCGCCTCGATTATCTCCTCGGCGCAGTGGTTGGTGCTCAAGCACACCGGCGCAGGCGGGTTGGCATTAACGATGGTCCCCTTGGGCGCGATGATCCGCACAGGCCGGTTGGAGCCTTCGTTCTTGGCAATGTCATCGGGCAGCATGTACATGATGGCGGCGTGAGCAATGGACCTTGTATTCGCGTAAACGCTATTTATGAATCCCGTAACCTGCTGGCTGGACTCACTGAAGTCCATGACCATGCCATCGCCCTGGACCGTAATCTTCACCCGTATGGGTATCATCTTCGCGTCGAAGCCGTCGTCGTCAATAAGTGACTCGCCTTCGTATACGCCATCGGGCCAGCCGGCTATGACTCCCCTCACCTGTCGCTCGGTTGCATTCATAATCTCAGCCACGTACCTGGTGAAGGTCTGGTGGCCGTAGCTCTCCAGCAGCTCGTTTAGCCGTCGGGCCGCAATCTCCACTGAGCCGATCTGCGCGTTAAGGTCGCCCAGGAAATTCACAGGCAGGCGGACATTGGCGGACATCATGTGCAACAAGTCGCGCCTGGGAACGCCCCGGTCGTGGATTCTCAGC
>JACZVF010000204.1 GCA_022572805.1 Chloroflexota bacterium | reverse complement strand
TCCGCGTCAATTAAAACTCCTGCTTGAAAAATGCCGAGGGGAGTATAGCACAGGTTTTCCCCCTAATTCTTGCCGCCTCCGATGCAAGCCATCTCACCTTTCGGCGATCAACTCCATTGTCTCGCCGTCAGTTACCATCTCCAACGTGCCGTTCTCCGAGGTGAGGTAGACCAGGGTTGGTAGGTCGTCACTAACCAATCTGTCCAGCGTATCCTGGTGGGGATGGCCATAGCGGTTGTCCGTGCCGGCCGATATAACAGCCACCGCCGGACTGACGCGGTTCAGAAACTCTGATGTCGTCGCGTGGCGGCTGCCGTGGTGACTTACCTTGAGCACGTCGCTGTCCAGAGGCGTGTCCGCAGCCAGCAGCCGCCTCTCGGACTCCTCGAACATATCCCCCGCCAGGAGAACAGTCCGCTCGCCATAGGTCAGTAGCAAGACGACCGACGCGTTGTCCACGTCAGACCTCGTGCCCGCAGGCAGTCGCTCCGGTGGGCTAAGGACCTCAAGCGTCACGCCGTCGTCAAAGGCGATGACCTGGCCTGCCAGCGCCTCGATTGTCTGCGTGTCCTCCTGCTCCACCGCGCGTTGCCATTCCTGGTAGGTGGGGCTCTCGTAGTCCAGCGTCCTTTGCATAATCGTGCCCACCTCGTACCGGCGCAGGACCTCAACCAGACCCGTGGCGTGGTCCGTGTGAGGATGCGTCAGCACGACCAGGTCGATGGTCCTGTCCCCCGGCGGCATCCGTTCGCCCAAGAACAGGGCGATTTCCTGCGGGTCGGGACCGCCGTCCACCAGCACCTGATGTCCATCCGGAGTAACGATGAACGTCGCGTCACCCTGGCCGACGTCGATGAAGTAGACGTGCAGGCGCGGTTCCTGTCCAGACAGCGCCGCCACCCACAACACCGCTGCCAACGCGAACACCGGCAGCGCTACCCAGGCCTGGTGTCTCACCCGCATGCCACGCAAAGTGCCCCAAGAAACCAAGGCAGGCATACGCAATGTTCCTATGCTGGCAAGGCGGTTACGGACATCAGCCACAGGGCGGGTGTTTCGTAATCCGTAGGCCAGCCCCAGCGCGGCGTACCACGCTAACACCAACGGGATGCCCACGCCGCCAGTCTCAACTGATGCCGCCGGGACGCCTGCCAGCAAGGCCACCACGCCGGTGAGGTACGTAGAAAACAGCCAGGCTAGCCAGCCCAGAGGCGTGCCCAGGACGGGGCCGACCAGGCCGCCGAAACCCGCCAGCGCGCTGGTGATGAGCACAAACGGCATTGCGGGCAACGTGAGCAGGCTGGCCGGAATGCCGACCAGCGAGACCCGACCAAAGTAGAACGCCACCAATGGCAGTGTAGTCGCGGTGGCAGCCAACGTCATGCCGGTCATGCTCAGAATCGCCGCCTTGATTGGGAGGCCTCCAGAAGTCCTGTCCTCCCCTCGCAAGGCCCGGCCAATCGGGTCTGCCAGAACGGCTATGCCCGCCATTGCCGCAAAGCTGAGCTGGAAGGAGATTCGCCAGACGACGTCTGGGTCCACCGCCACCATCACGGCGGCGGCCAACGCCAGCGCGGGCAACACGTTGCGCGGCCTTCCGGAAAGCAGCGCCGCCAGGTAGACCGTCCCCATTATGGCCGCCCGCACCGCCGAAGGGGAGGCTCCGGAGAGAAGCGTGTACAGCCAGACAAGCGCCAGCGGAACGATGAGATAAAGGTGTCTGCGTCGCCCCAGGACCGCCTGGCTCACACCCAGGCTCACTGCCAGCAGCACGCCCACGTGGAGCCCCGAAATCGCCAGCAGGTGAGAGGTTCCCGTGACCCTGAAGTGCTCCTCCACGTCGGCGGGCAGGTTATCGCGGATGCCCAGCAGCACCGACTGGCCAAGCGCCGCCTGTGGCTCCGGCACGGACCTGGCCAGCGAGGAGGCGAGGTCGTGCCTCACGCCGTAAAGCCACCTGTAAAAGCGGGAGCCTTCACCCTCGGTCTCAAGGACAGCCGTTGGGAAAGACATCACCGTGCCGATGCCCTGCCTGGCCAGGTATGCCGGGTAATCGAAATCTTCTAGACTTGGCGGCGGCCTCAATTCGCCTTGCAAGAGGAGCCGGTCGCCGTATCGGAAGTAGGGCTGGTCTCGCCTGGCGACGATTTCCAGGGGAGCACGGAGTGTGACAAGCGCTTCGCCCGTCTCGTCCCGCCATTGCCCCTGGGCGAAAATCCTGTCAGCGCGGAGCCGAAGCCTGGTATACGTTCCGGCGGACTGCGGGTCGCCGGCGACGATGCCTTCCAGTATTACGCCTTGCGCCGAGTGATATTGGGAAAGGCTGTCTGGCTCGCCGGTGTCGGAAAATTCGTAGCGGAGCGTGCCCAGCAGCAGCGCCGCCAGCAACATCGCCGGCCAGACCGCCCGACGGCGCACACGCAGCCATGCAGCCGCAAGCCCCGCTGCGGCCAGAAACAGGGATAAGGCCACCGGCGAGATTTCCAGGCGCCAGCCGATAAGTATTCCCGAGAGGAATGCGATTGTCAGTCTGATAAGCACGTTGTTTCCTGCCGCACACCGCGCCGTCATTGGCCAATAGTTATCGCAACATGTCCAGCGTTACGCCAAGTCTAGACTTCAGTGGCGTCTTGGGCAAGCGTGAGCCACAGGGATAATGGTACGTAGACAGCTTTATCCCGAATGTTGTAATGCGCCCTTATGAGCAGCCTTGCGCGGTTGGCTACACAGATGTTTGCCATGGTGCTGGCGGCGGTCGTTCTACTGGCGGCCGCCGGTCCGCTGATTGACCACCACTTTGCCGAGCGGCAATCTGGTCACCTGCACCTGCCGTCATCCAGCCTGGCCGCGCACACCCACACTTATCAGTCCGGCATGCATCTTCACGCGCCCCCCGACGAGGTCTCCGATCAGCCGGTGGCTATCTATCGGTACGACGGCGTCACGTCGGCCGTGCCCGCGGTATTCGCAGCCGACGCCTGGCTGGCCTCCATATTGTCCTTCGAGCCGTCCTCCTTAATCCTCCTGCCAATGGTGGCCGAACGCGCCGTCAGGCAGACCTTCAAGGCCCCGCCGGGTCATCCTCCGCAACTCCCTATCTAGCCACTGATTCCATTCCCACTCAGAAACGCCGTCGTCGCGCCCTGCAAATGGGCGGGAGAGATTTTGCCCAGTAATGAAATACTGTCGAGTTGCGATATTCACGTTGCTGCTGGCCTTAGCCGTCGCCGCCACCGCCGGCAGCCTTGGCCGCGTCCATCGCTTTTGCTAATTCAGGGCCAACTCATCATCCCCCTGGCTTCGGACCCGTTTGGATTCGGGTGGGACCTGCTGGGCACGGCGGACTATCGCGTGAACATTGGAGTCATCAACGCCAAAGTCGCCTGGTTCATAGCGGTCGGCGCGATTGTGTTGGGCCACATCATCTCGGTCTACGTAGCGCATGTGGTGGCCCTGCGGCGGGTGGCCGACCACGCCCTGGCCATACGGGGTCAGTACCCCATGCTGCTGCTGATGGTGCTCTACACCGCCACCAGCCTGTGGATATTGGCCCAGCCAATAGTGGCATCGTAGCGGCCTCATAAAACTCGAACGGAATTGTCGTAGACTGGCCTCGAATGCGGAGGTCCCTTGCCGCAATAGCGCGGTGTCACGAAATTTCTGAATAGACCGGCGCAATCCGCGACATCTGTAACGGCGGAGAAGCATGTCTTAATCGAAGGTTAACAAAATTGGGTGCTCCACCCCGCGAATTAGCGGTTTATTCGATTGACCACCCCGTGGAATCCTGCATATAATGAAGTTGCCTGGAATTGTTTACGGGATGTTTAACCATCGTCTCTATCAGTGATTCCAATCACCATGACAAGGCTCAGGAAGCTTCCGAGGACTATCCTCGAGAGGCCTGCGGTGTAGTAGGGGTTTATTCCAGGAGCGAGGACGTTGCCAGGGTGGCCTTCTTCGGCCTCTACGCCCTCCAACATCGCGGCCAGGAGAGCGCCGGCATAGCGGTCGGAGACGGCGAGACCATAAGGGTCAAGACCTCAATGGGCCTGGTGGGCCAAGCCTTCCAAGAAGACGAACTCTCCACCCTCACCGGCCACATCTCCATCGGACACACACGGTATTCCACCACTGGCAGCAGCACCCTCAACAACGCCCAACCAATTCTCTCCCACGGCCCTGATGTCACATTGGCATTGGCCCACAATGGCAACGTAATCAATGCCATGGCCCTGAAGCAGGAGTTGGCGGAGTGGGGTTGCAGCTTCAGCAGCACCAACGATTCGGAAATCATCGCGCATCTTCTCAGCAATGCCCCGGCGTCCAACTGGCAGGAGCGAGTAGCGTACTGCATGCGCCGTCTCGAAGGCGCATACTCGCTGACGGTGATGACAAAGAATGAGTTGTTGGGCATCAGGGACCCGCTGGGGGTGAGGCCTCTGTGCATCGGCAAGTTCCACGATGGCTGGGTGCTGGCCTCTGAATCTTGCGCCCTGGACCATATCGGCGCCGAGTTCATCAGGGACGTTGAGCCCGGAGAGGCGGTGCTCATTGACGAGACCGGCCTGCGCACCATCTACAAGCGAGACAGCGCTACCGGCCGGACAGCGAGCTGCATGTTCGAGTACATCTACTTCGCACGGCCCGACAGCGTCCTCGGCGGGAAGCTGGTCTACTCCACGCGGATGGCCATGGGCGCTGAGTTGGCCAAAGAGTTCGCCGTCGACGCGGACATCGTAATAGGCGTACCGGACTCCGCTATCGCCGCCGCGGTAGGTTACTCGCAGGAATCAGGAATTCCTTTCGGCGAGGGACTCGTCAAGAACCGATACGTCGGCCGTACTTTCATCCAGCCGGACCAGCGCATGCGCGAACTCGGCGTCCGGCGAAAGCTGAACACGCTGCCGGAGCTGATTAAGGACAAGCGCATAATCGTGGTGGACGACAGCATCGTGCGCGGCACCACAACACCGCACGTCGTCGGCCTGCTGAAGAAGGGAGGCGCCAAGGAGATCCACCTTCGCATCTGCGCGCCGCCTATCGTCTCCCCCTGTCACTTTGGAGTGGACATGGCCACCCGCAAAGAGCTCATCGCCGCCAATATGTCGGTGGATGAGATACGCGACTTCGTGGGCGCGGACTCCCTGGGCTACCTGAGCCATGAGGGGCTTCTCCGCGCTGTTAAGATCTCCAAAACCAGCGTCTGCATGGCCTGCTTCACCGGGGAGTACCCCATACCGGTGCAGCTTGAGATGGACAAGCTGGCGCTGGAGGTCTGAAGCGGGCGTTTC
>JACZVF010000029.1 GCA_022572805.1 Chloroflexota bacterium | reverse complement strand
TTCTTAACGCGGTTTTGTCGCATCTGGTCTCCTTTCGTAGGCGGCAACGCGGCGAGGTCGTCGGTGCCTTCATGGCGATTGCTACGGGGCGAAGTTTATTGGTCTGCCGTAGGCCCGTCAAGCAAGCAAGCCCACGTTCATTCGCCCGGCTAACCAGACCAGACCAGGCCGGCAAACGCCAACGGTGGTCATCAGTAGACGAGAGGTGGGATAATACCTTTAGTACACTTTCCACATATGGAGTTGAATTAATGACTACTCTTACCGGAGAAATGTGCGTGGCCTGCCGTAGGGACTCCCCCAGGGTAACCGATGCGGAGATGGCCGAGCTTAAGCCCCAGATACCTGACTGGCGGATTACCGATACAGACGGCATTCCCAGGCTCGAAAGATCCTTCAAATTCAAGAGTTTTTCCGATGCGCTGCAATTCACCACCAGTCTGGGCCGACAGGCTGATAGCGAGGGTCACCACCCGCGCATTACATTGGAGTGGGGTAGGGTGGGCGTCGACTGGTGGACGCACAAGATTCGCGGCCTGCACCGGAACGACTTCATCATGGCGGCCAAGACCGACGCCATGTACGCAGCCGCCTCCGAAAACGCTGACCAGAGCGATTGAGCAAATATTCTCGTTTCCGACACGCCGCCTGATGACCCGCCAGGTCGTTGCCTCTGGCGACGTGCTGGGCTAACATGCCATGCGACTCACCACAATGCGAAGACCAACGCCCCGGTAAAGGTCGTCGCACCCAGGAATGGAAATTGCATGATGTGATCGTGATTGGCGCCGGACCGGCAGGCAACATGGCCGCCCTGCGTCTGGCCGAGGCAGGCCTGGACGTGGCCGTTCTAGACTGGCGGGCCGATATCGGCGACAAGCTTTGCACCGGCATCATCGGCAGGGAGTGCGCCGCCAAGTTTCCGCCGGACCCCGCCTACGTTTATCGCGCGGCCAACGCGGCGGCCATCGTGTCGCCATCGGGGCGGCGCTATCGCGTGGCGAAGTCCGAGCCTCAGGCCTATATCGTGGACCGGGTTGCATACGTGAACTCCTTCGCGGTAAAGGCTAGAGAGGCGGGCGCCCACTACCTGCTTGAGCACAGGGTCACAAGCCTCGACATCCGCAAGGACGGGGCCGGCATCGTCGCCACCTTCAATGGCCGTGAGAAGACCCTGAAAGCCAAGATGCTGGTCATTGCAGGCGGGTTTGGCTCGCCCCTATTGCGAATGGCTGGTCTGTCCAGCGGCAAGCCCGAGGACTACATGATAGGCTGCCAGGCGGTCGTAGATGCGCCGGAGCTTCACGAGACCGAGGTCTTTGTCGGCGAAAAGATCGTCCCAAACTCATTCGGGTGGATCGTGCCGCTCAAAGAAGGCAAGGCGCTGGTCGGAATGGCCCCGCGAAAGCAGGTCGGGGGGCACATGGACATCTTGCTTGAGACGCTGAAGAGCAAAGGTGTAGTCAAGAGTGTAATCGGCCAGACCCAGACGTGGGGAATCCCCATACGGCCGCTTCCAAAGACTTACGGTACGAGGGCGCTGGTGGTCGGCGACTCGGCTGGGCTGGTCAAGCCTACGACGGGCGGCGGCATCTACTACGCACTGCTTTCCGGAGAATTGGCGGCGCAGACAATCGCTGAGGCCTTCGAGGCGGACAATTTCTCGTCGCGCCAACTAGCGCGCTACGAAAAGGCCTGGAAGGGCGTTTTCGGCAGGGAGCTTCGCGTCGGCTACTACGCCCGGTTGCTTTTCGAGACGTTGAACGACAAACAGCTGGAGTCCCTACTGGAGGAGTTCCTATCGGAGGGTGTCCTCAACGAGGTGATGAACGCGCCGGATTTCTCCTTTGACTGGCACAGCAACGTGATTTTGAAAGTGCTTCGTCACACCAACATGCGAAAGGTCATTCGGTCCTTCGGCCCCGCGGTTGCGCCCTTCGCGGCGCGGCTGCTGAGGACCAGGGCCTGATCGCCGATCATGCTAATCCCGGCCTAGAATATGCGCCAGGACTGCCATTCTGAGAATAAGGCCGTTTTCCGACTGCCGGTAGAAAGCCAACCTCTCGTCGGCCACCTCCACCGGAAAATCGCCGCTACGCTGCATTGGGTCCATAATCACGCACTTGGGCTTCAGCATGGACATGAACTTTTTGTCGATGCGGATGTCCAGCGCCCGGCGGCTGCGCAACAGTTGAACGTGGGCCACGGTGCGTGGGGCGTTCAGGTATATGGCGTCTGCGTCGCGGAGAGCCTCTAGGTCGCGCTCCAGCGTGATCTTCATCCCCTTCTTCTCGCAGTAGGCGATTACGTCAGGGTCCGCCTGCCCGCTCAGCGGAATTAACGTGGCCTTGATGTCCTTGTACAGGGCTAATCCCTTGAGCAGCGCGCTGACGTTCCTGTGCTCCAGACGGCCGACAACCGCCACCGTGGCGCCGTCCACTCCACCGAGCTCCCGCTGCAGCGTGTAGATATCCGCCAAAGCCTGCGTCGGGTGGTCCTCCAGGCTCCCGCCGTTGATTACCGGCAGGGCATCCGCAAACTCCGCCCGCTCGATTACGCCCTCGTCGCTGCTGCGCACCACCACCATGTCCACGTGAAGGCTGGCCAGGATATTGACCACATTGTCAACGTAGCTTGGCGTCGTCACCGGGAAAAACTGGGAGGCATCCTCGGTGTGGTAGGCCTGCCCTCCCAGAAGTCCGATAGCCCGTTCAAAGGATGTCCTCGTCAGCAGGCTGGGTTCGTAGAAGAGGCAGTACAGGGCTCGACCGGACAGGTCAGGGCCCTGGCCATTCCATTTGCGTATCTTATCGCACATGGGAAACAGCTCCGCCTCAAGCCACGTTCGTTCGATTCGCTTGGTATCTGTCAGGTGGGAGAATTTCGGCATTTTTGCTCCACAGGATGTCGGTCAGGGGCGCTCAATCGAGTTTACATTAATTGTTCGCCGCATACCAAGATAATAGGCACTTCATCAAGTGTCTTAACATCCCCGATATGCACGCAGCAAGCCTGTACCCTCTTCGTTCCGCTGACAGTAGACCGGAAATGGTTTACACCCCTACGGATAAGAGGCTAGGATATGCAATGCAATTCATTATCTGTATTGCAGATTAGCTGTCTATACGGAGCGCCATTGGTAAAAGTCCTTCCCCGGTCTCTTTCGCAGAGGAGGCAGCGCGTATTTCACGGTTGGTGGATCGTGATTGGCGGCTCCATTAGCCAGGGGTACGCCTCCGGCACATTCTGGCAGGGCTTCGGCGCATTCTTCGACCCCATCGTGGAACAGTTTGGCTGGAGCCGCGCCACCACCTCCGCAGCCATGTCGCTCCAGGGCATAGGGTCCGGCGTGGTATCGCCCTTCGTCGGTTACTTTGTCGACAGGTTCGGCCCCCGAAACGTAATGCTGGTCGGCACGGTAATCCTTACGCTGGGTTTCGTCCTACTGAGCAGAATCCAGTCCCTGTGGCAGTTCTACGCTGCGTTTCTCGTCATAACGTTGGGACTTTCCCTCGGGACGTTCCTGGTTGTCACGACGACGGTGGCCCGCTGGTTTATTGAGAAACGCTCCAGAGCCATGGCCATTACCATGGCCGGCTCAGGAATAGGCGGTGTACTGGTGCCGGGCGTCGTATGGCTCATCGCCGCCACCGACTGGCGCACGGGACTGGTATATGTAGGCATCGGCTTCTTCCTCGTCGGCATACCGGTGTCGTTCACTATGAAGAGCAGGCCGGAAGACTACGGCCTGTTGCCCGATGGTCGGGAGCCTGTGGACATGCAGGCGGATGAAGACGGCGGCACGGTCAGGGCGAGCCATCCCACGGAGGCCAACTTCACGGCCAGGCAGGCCCTGAGGACCAAAGCCTTCTGGCAGTTGGCCCTCTCGATGGGCGCTTCGCAGCTTATTATTTCGGCCTCCATACATCACATTCCCGCCATTACCAACTTCGGCATGGGCAGAGGCACGGCAGCGCTGGTAATCCTCGGCACATCCCTGTTCAGCGTTATCGGGCGTTTGGCCAGCGGCTACCTGGGCGACAAGATGGACAAACGGAAGGTCATCGCCGTCGCTTACGTCTTCCAGTTCGTGGGCACCATGGTATTCGCATTCAGCTCTTCGCCCTGGCATCTGGTAATATTCCTGGTGACCTGGGGATTTGGCTTCGGTGCGTCTATTCCCGTGCGTTTCGCGCTGATTGCAGACCTGTTCGGCCGCCGCAATTACGGGTCCGTGATGGGAATAATGATGACGACCAGCGCGATTTTCGGTGTGGTTGGTCCGGTCCTGGTGGGATGGCTCTTCGACGTGCGGGGCAACTACCGTGAGCCTTTCGCGCTAATGGCCTTCAGCGTGCTCATCGCCATCCCCCTGATTCTTACCGTGGGCAAGCCCGCCGAGAAACGAATTTGAGAAGGTGAAGCAACAGGAGGCTTTCATTGCTGGAGAGATTCAAGGTGCCACCGGACATAGCCGTCAAGGTCCAGGAGGATGCGCTGCGTGATACGGTCACCAGCGTATTCCGGAAGATGGGCCTGGAGGAGAGTGACTGCGCCCTGGGTGCGGACGTCATGGTCAAGGCGGACCTGCGAGGCGTGGAGACGCACGGCGTTTCCAACATGTTGCGCTCCTACGTGAAGGGCTATAACGAGGGCTCCATAAATCCACGTCCCAACTGGAAGGTGCTGCGTGAGACGCCGGCCACGGCCAACATCGATTCCGACAGGGGGCTGGGTACCGTCATTGCACCCAAGGCCATGGAGATTGCAATCGAGAAGGCCAAGAACGTCGGCGTGGGCATGGTCACAATTCGCAACGGACGCCACCTGGGAATGGCTTCCTACCACGCGATGATGGCGCTGGAACACGACATGATAGGCTTGTGCATGACCTCTTGCCCGCCCAGCGTGCTGCCTACCTTCGGCGCGGAGCCACGCATGGGCACCAACCCCATCGCGTTGGCCGCCCCCGCAGACAAAGAGCCTCCTTTCGTTTTTGACGCCGCGACCAGCACGGTAGCCGGCAACAAGCTGGGCCTGGCACGGCGGCTGGGAAACGACCTGGCGGGAGGCTGGGTCGCCGATTCGGATGGCGTCCCCATTATGGATGACGTTCCGCCGCCAGTGCCCGGCTACGAGGGCAAGGCCACATCGTTCCTGCTCCCCGTGGGCAGCACTCGCGAAATGGGCTCACACAAGGGCTACGGCCTGGCGTGCATAGTGGATATACTCGGAGGCGTGCTGTCCGGCGGCGGATTCGGCATGAATCCAGGGCGGCCAAACTTCGGCCATTACGTGGCCGCATATAGCGTCGAAGCCTTCATGGACACAGGCGAGTTCAAGCGCACCATGGATGAATGGATACATATGCTGGAGTCCACTAAGCCGGCCAAGGGCCACGACAGGGTGCTCTACCCGGGCAGACCGGAGGCCGAGGAGGAGGCTAAACGCAAGGTTGAGGGCATCCCTCTCCACCCGGAGGTCATCGAGTGGTTCCAGGATATATGCGGAGAGCTTTCCTTACCCTACACGTTAACTTAGTCCCTATCTCAAAATCGGCGTGGGGGAGCCCAGGGGGGCTTTCGCCCTCCGGCAGAGGGCCTGGGGGATGTGCGCCCAGGAACAAGAGCCCCCTGGGTGGGTGCGCGGGAACAAGGCATCCGCCTTTTTTTGAGATGGTCGCTTAATGCATACCGGCTAAAGCCGGCGCGAAATCAGCCCTTATTCGTTCGAGGCCACACGGATTCGTCTGGCCTCGTCTGTTTTGATTCGGACAACCTCTTTTATCCCAATATCCCAAACAACACGAAAGAGGGCACGCCGACTAATTTTACTATTCAGGGCTCGCTGCTACACTTTTCATGTTCCAGTCTCGCGGTGCCTGTTTATTCTACTGGTACGGGTGGCTAAGGGCAGAGGAGTGGACAAATGGATGAGACTTTCGGCAACCCCACAGGTGGCCCGGGGCCTTTCGCCTTGATTGAGAAAGAGGAAGCTCTCGCCCGAATGGACAACGACGAGAACCTGCTGCGGGAAATTATCGGCATCTTCCTGAAGCACAGCGAATCATACCTGGATAATCTCCGACACTCCATTATGGAAGGCGACAGCGACGAGGTCTATCGAACGGCCCATACACTCAAGGGTGCGGTGGGCAATTTTCCCGCCAACGCTGCGTTTGAAGCCGCTTTAAGGCTGGAGATGATGGGCCGAGCCGGTGACATGGCGAACGCAAAACAGGCCTACCTGGAGCTGGAGGGTCTGATTAACCGCCTCAAGCCTGCCCTGGAGAACATCTTCGAAGGGGAATAGCCCACCTGTCACCCATGCGTCGCGTTGGGCCCGGCCTAATACGGGTAGGGCATCTCGCCTACGGGCACCTCAATCAGGCTGGGGCCATCGAAATCAATAGCCTCGCTCACCGCCTCTTGCAGCCTTTCCGCGTCCTGGTCCTCCACCTTTACGCCCCGCACGCCGAACGCTTCCGCCAGCTTCATGAAATCGGGATTCTTTAGGTGAGAGCCGTAAACCCGGCCCTCAAACCTGGTCTTCTGGTCGCGGAGCACGTTGCCGAAGGCGTTGTCATTGAAGACCACCAGCACCACGTTGATTCCGTACATGGCCGCGGTTGCCAGTTCCTGCACGTTGTACATGAAGCCGCCGTCGCCGGAGAGGGCTACCACGGCCTTGTCGGGACAGGCAACTTTAGCCCCCAGCGCCACGGGGTACGCGAAGCCAAGGTTGCCGAAGTATGAGGACGTAAGGTAGCTGCGGGAGCTGTAGACGGGGAAGTGCAGACGGCTGTAGTAGCCCATCTGCGTCATGCCGGCGACCAGAATCCCGTCGTCGGGCATGGCCTTTCTGACGGCCTTGGTAAACGACTCCAGAGGCTCCGCTGCCAACGCCTCACCGAAATACTGCTTTCGTACCGAGGCTACGTCCTCGCGCCGGCTCTCCCTCTGCGGCACGGTGTTGGACATGACCCTGTGCATCTCCTCCAGAGTCAGTCTGGCGTCGCCTACCACGCCTATCGTGTTGGGGTAGTTCCGGCCGATTTCAGCCTCGTCTATGTCGATCTGCACAATCTTCTGGCCCCGCATGATATTCGGGGACGCCATGCGGGTACCCACGGCCAGTATCACGTCGTACCTGGCCATGTAATCGTGGAACGGGTCGTCTCGGGTTCGCGGGGTGCCCAACGACAGGTAGTGGTGGTCTGATACGGTGCCCTTGCCCTCGGCAGTCGCCATAATGGGTGCTTGCAGGCGCTCGGCGACCTTTATTAGCGCCTCGCCCGCGTCCGACTGGTTGCCGCCGCCGCCAACCAGGATTAACGGATTGGCCGCCCCGGCCAGTACCCGGACGGCCTCCTGAATACTTTCCGCGCCTGCCGCCGGCCTCTGAAAGCTCACGGGCTCTGTCAGCTCTACGTCGGCGACCTCGGCCAGGGTCTCCGGAGGGATCTCGATCTCGACCGGACGCGGCCTACCCGACTTGAGCTGGTAGAACGCCTCGTGGACGGCCTCAGGCACATCACGGGGGTCCAAAATGCGCTGGGCCCACTTGGTCACCGGCCTTATGGTGTCAAGCTGATCGTTGATCTCGTGGAGCATTCCCCGGTCTCCGCCAATCATGTCACGCTCTATCTGGCCCGAGATGACGAAGATAGGCGACGACGCAGCGTACGCGGTTCCGATGGCCGCGGAAGCATTCTGAAGGCCGGGGCCGGGCACCACCAGCGCCGTGCCTATGCCGCCTCCAGCCCTGGCGTAGCCATCCGCCATGTATGCCGTGGCCTGCTCATGACGGGTTGTGATGAACTTGATGTCCTTCTCGTCGTGAAGGGCGTCCAGGGCGTGGTAAAGCTGCACGCCGGGCAGTCCGAATATGACGCGAACACCCTCCAGGTGAAGTTGTTTGGCCAGGGCCTGGCCACCGGTCATCTGTGGCATTACGTTTGGTTTACCTTTCTGCGTTGAATTGTTCCGTGGGAAGCTTTGTGGGACAGGGCCGAAGCCTACTATGTGGAGGCCCCTTTCGAAATCTCGTGGGCATGATTACGTAGGCCGTGTCTTAGCGTAATCATCCCTGGCCCTGGCCAGCGCGGCGTCTCGCAGCGCAATCAGCTCCGGCCGTTTAGCCGCAGACCATTCCTGGGAGCGGTAAAGGCTTTCAATGGACCCCTGGAAATGCGGCATCACGTACCGAGCGACCAGCTCGTAGCTGTGCAGCACCTGCTCCCGCGTCCCCCACTCGGTGGACTGGATCATCAAGCCGCCAAATCCGCCACTCTGCTCGTCCAGGCGATTGATCGTCGCGATAAGGTCGTCGGGCGTGCCAACACACCAGGCGTTACTCTCAACCATAGCGTCGATAATCTTATCTGGCGGGCCGTCGAAGGCCGCGGCTTGGCCCAGCGTCTCCTCGAAATACTCTCGCTGGTAACGGCCGGCATTCTTGCGGGCCTGATCCATGGCCTCTTTTTTGCTCTCCGCCAGGTGAACGTGCACCACGAGTCGCCACTCGTTGCGGTCCATGGTATTGCCGTGCTCCGCCGCAGTCTCCTCGGCGATCTTCCAGAAATCGTTGAGGTCTGAGGATGTGTTGCCGCCCCGAATAACACTCACGGACAGTACAGATATCCCGTGCTTACCGGCCAGCACCATGCCTGATGGTGACTGGGCCGCCGCCACCGCTATGGGGAAATGCGGTTTGGTGTACGGCCTCAGGTGAAGCTGAGCCTCCCGCAGCGTGAACCACTCGGACTCGTAGGTGATGGGGTCCTTTTCCTTCAGCAGGCGCAGGATAATGCCGAGGGACTCGTCCATTCGGCGACGCTGCAGGGTGGGTTCGATGCCCAGCATGGAAGCATCGGTAACCAGCGCTCCGGGGCCGACGCCCAGCATAACGCGGCCCCTGGTCAGATGGTCCAGCAGCACCATGCGGTTGGCAACCATTAGTGGGTGGTGGTAGGGCAGGCTGATGACCCCTGTGCCGAGCTTGATGTTCTTGGTGCGCTCGGCGGCGGTCGCCATGAAGATCTCCGGCGACGCGATAATCTCCCAGCCGGCGCTGTGGTGCTCGCCTATCCAGGCCTCGTCGTATCCAAGATCGTCCAGCCACTCGATGGTCTCCAGGTCGCGCTCCAGCGAGAGGGTAGGGTTCTCGCCTTTCCAGTGGAAGGGCGCCATGAAGACGCCAAATTTCATGCGTTCAGGAAGGGCCATAGCAGTTACATCCTTATTGCAGCATTAGGTTTTGGCGCTGCGTATCCGCGCGGCTGCCATTGGAAACAGTGCACGCTTCGCCAAGTCCGGAATTTCACGAATTCTAGCACGGGCCATTATCACGGGCAACCAGCGTTTTTCTGGATAGCTGAATTTGTTGCCACTAGCCGGACAGGTGGACAGCGTCTATCATTTATCTGATGGCACATACACTTGAAATTTCCACACCGCCGATAGACCTCCGCGTGCTGGTGGTGGCCGGTGACTTGCTGGCCAGGGCAGGGCTTGCATCCCTGCTGGACGACGAGCCCGGCGTGAAAGTCGTGGGACAGACGGCCGGCGAACGGCTGGAAGATGAACTCGACATCTACCGGCCAGATATTGTGGTGTGGGACGCGGGCGTCGACGGCGGCGCAATATCCTTACCCGAAAACTTGTCGGAAGATATCCCGGCCATCGCACTGGTTGCCGACCAGGCTACCGCATCAGCGGCCAGGCGCCAGGGCATGGATGGGGTGTTGCCGCGAGATGCGCCACCTCAGCTAATCGTGTCCGCCATGGCCGCAGTGATGCAGGGCCTGATCGTCCTGGACCCGTCCTTCGCCGGAGCACTGTCAACAGCGGGCGCAACGTCCGATTCTCCAGGAGCAATCGATGTCACCCCCCGCGAGCTGGAGGTGCTACGGCATCTGGCCCAGGGCACGTCCAACAAGGCCATCGCCTACGAGCTGGACATTAGCGAGCACACGGTGAAGTTCCACGTCAACTCCATCATGACGAAACTCGACGCCCGCAGCCGCACCGAAGCGGTGGTAATCGCCACACGCCTGGGCTTGATCCCCCTTTAGCCCGATACCGCCTGCCTGTCCATTCTTCCAGGTGACTCCCTAGCCTTTTTTGCAGTGGGAACCGGACTCCTCCGAGCCTAGAATTTAAGTGTACCCAGCGTTTCATGCGAATCGCTGGAGAATAGAATAAATAGCAGAGGAGGAGTGATTTGTCGGAGATACTGTCTCAGCTATCCAAGGACATATCATCAATAGTAGAGGGCACAGGCAAGGCGATAGTCCGGGTTGAGGCCCGCCGCCGCATGCCGGCTACCGGAATAATCTGGACGGACGACGGCGTAATCGTGACGTCTCACCACGTCGTGGAGCGGGACGACAATATCGTAATCGGCTTGCCCGATGGCAGCACGACGTCTGCAACTCTGGTGGGCCGCGACCCATCCACCGACGTGGCGGTATTGCGGGCGGATATTGCGGGCCATAGCCCCGCGGTCAGGGCCGCATCGAATGGGGTCAAGACAGGTCACCTGGCCCTGGCTCTGGGCAGACCAGGCAATAGCGTAAGGGCGACGCTGGGCATGGTCAACGCCGTAGGAAAGGCCTGGCGCACCCCGGCGGGCGGACCCGTAGACCGCTACATCCAGACCGAGGTCACCATGTCGCCGGGCTTCTCAGGTGGGCCGCTGGTGGACGCGTCCGGCGCCATACTGGGCATGAACACATCGGGTCTCCTCAGGGGCTCGGCCGCCACAATTCCCGTCGAGACTTTGGACCGAGTAGTTAACGCCATCCTGGCACACGGCAAGGTGCGGACGGCATACCTGGGCGTAGGCACTCAACCTGTGCGCTTGCAGGCGGCTGCATCAGCCAATGTGGACCAGGAGACAGGCCTGCTGATTATCTCGGTGGAGGAGTCGGGCCCAGCCGAAAGGGGCGGACTGTTGCAGGGCGACACCATAGTGTCACTGGATGGCGAGCCCGTCCGTCAGGTGGACGACCTGCTGTCGTTGCTCAGCAGCGATAGAGTCGGCAAGGCGGTCGAGGTGGCGGTTATTAGAGGCGGGGTACTTTCCAAGATCAGCGTATCCCTGGGCGAGAGGGAGTAGGTGAACGGCATGGGTTCTGTATTGCTACAACTGGATCGCGAAATGGGAGAGCTTGTCGAGGGGGCGAGCAAGAGCTTGGTGCAGGTGCGAAACTCCAGAGGTGGGGCCGGCGCGGGCTCGGTGTGGCAGGCGAATGGGTTGGTAATCACCAACGCCCACGTCGTTCACGATGAGAGGCCCACGGTCGTCCTGAGCGACGGCAGGGAGTTTTCTGCCCGGGTTCTGGCCCGCAGCAAGACTCACGACATAGCAGCGTTATCTATAGACGCGCATGACCTCGCCTCCATACCCATCGGCAATTCGCTGGATGTGGAAGCAGGGCAGTGGGTCATGGCCATTGGTCACCCATGGGGAATGGTAAACGCCGCAACCGCCGGGGTTATTATTGGCCTGGAGTCGGAGTTTCCCGATGGCGGCCCCGGTGAACACAAGGAAGGCAAGCAGTGGCTGGCCGTCAACCTGCCGCTGCGGCCCGGCAATTCCGGAGGCCCGCTCATCGACACCGAGGGCAGGCTGATCGGAATCAACACGATGATGAGCGGCCCCGACATTGGCATGGCCGTGCCGGTCCATGAGGTGAAACGATTCCTGGACCGGGAGCTGAAAATCACGGCCTGACGCCGTCGGCAGCGGAGAGAAGGCTATTGGCTTCCTATGACCTTATCTTCGCGCAACGTAGATAGGCGCTCCTCGTCGAAGCCCAGCATATCGCCAAAGACCTCGGCGTTGTGCTGTCCAAGAAGGGGCGCGGCTGTCACTTTTACGGGTGAGTCGGACAGCTTCACGGGACAGCCGGGCATGGTGAACTCACCCCATACAGGATGGTCCACGCTAATTATCATTTCGCGCTCCCGCAGGTGGTCGTTCGCGTAGACGTCCTCTGCGTTGAAGCATGCGCTTGCCGGAACTCCCGCCTCCCCCATAATCCTCATGGCCTCGAACTTGGTGTGCCGCCGGGTCCATTCCTCGATCATGCTATTGATTTCGTCGGTCTTCTCGCCCAGGCGGCTGATGTCCTGGTAGTCGGGGTCTTCTATCAGGTCTTCGCGGCCTATGGCCTTCAGAAGCGCATGCCACATATTGATTCGTGACGGGGTTCCCATTAAGTAGACGTAATCGTCGGGACCTCCCGGCGCGCTCTGGTAAGTACCCACAGCCGGTCTTCCCGGCCAAAAGCGCCCCCGTCTAGGAGGAGAGGTCTTCCCCTGGTTCGAGCGGCTCATCGATACGCGGGCGATGTTCACGATGGCGTCCTGCATGGAGACCTCCACAACCTGCCCTTTGCCCGTGGTCTGGCGCTGCCAAAGCGCCGCCAATATGCCTATGACGGCGTGCAGGCCGGTACCCGTGTCGCCAACAGTAATGCCGGGCTTCACCGGCGGGCCGTCAGGGTCTCCAGTGGCGCAAAAGGCGCCGCCCGCGGCCTGCGCCACCGGGTCGAAGCTCTTGTACCGGCTGTACGGCCCGTACGTTCCAAAGCCCTTGATTCGGGCCAGTATGATGCGCGGATTGACCTTCGACAGGACATCGTATCCCAGGCCCAGGCGCTCCAATGTGTCCGGCGCCAGGTTCTCGGCCAGGATGTCGGCCTGCCGTATCATGTCGAACAGGATCTCCTTGCCCTCTTCCGACTTGAGGTTCAGAGTGACACTGCGTTTGTTGGCGTTCAGGTTCATGAAGTACTCGGCGTCCCGGTCCGTTCTGGAGCCCATGGCGTTCCGGCCAGGGTCGCCGTGTGTAGGCTCCTCGATCTTGATAACGTCCGCGCCCAGCCAGGCCATCATCTGTGTGCAAGACGTGCCGGCCTCGAACTGCGTCAGGTCGATAATCCTGATTCCTTCCAGTGCCTTGTCCATTTTGACTCTCCCAAATTCCTTTTTTCAGCGACTCATCATTTTCAGCTAATCGGCAGCTCTATGTTGTGTCGCGAAGCCAATCCCTTAAGTCTTGTCCAATATCATCCCGGTGAAGAGCGGCGTAAACAGACGCCTTCAACATGCCCAGCGGAGTGCCCACGTCGAAGTG
The DNA here is from genome assembly GCA_022572805.1 of Chloroflexota bacterium. Taxonomy (GTDB): domain Bacteria; phylum Chloroflexota; class Dehalococcoidia; order Lucifugimonadales; family JADFKI01; genus Casp-Chloro-G4. The sequence goes on along the minus strand of JACZVF010000029.1, from coordinate 6,103 downwards.
CTCGCCCGGAAACCGGTAGGCATAGGCCCCCTGGGACTCTCGTATGGCGTCCAGAGCGTCCGTGAGCTGAATCTCTCCTATGGCCCCCGGTGTCGTCCGTTCGATCTCCTGAAAAATCTCCGGCGGCAGAACGTAACGGCCGATGATTGCCAGATTCGACGGGGCGTCTTCCAGTTTGGGCTTCTCCACCATGCGCCTGATGCGCGACAGGTCGTCGGTAATGCGCTCCGGGTCCACGATACCCAGGCTGGGCACAGCCTCGTCCGGCACCTCTTTCACCGAGATTACGGCCCCGCCGCGCTCGCCGTAAATATCTATCATCTTCCCTATGGTGGGCGTATCGCTCCAGATAATATCGTCCGGCAGAAATACGGCAAAGGGTTCGTCGCCCACGGCTTCCCTGGCCATGAGGACCGCGTGGCCCAGCCCCAGAGGCTCGTCCTGGTAGACGAAAGTTATATCTATCATGTCGCTGATGGCCAGCATTCGCTCCAGGAGCGCCGTGTTGCCACGGTCTTCCAGCGCCTTTTCCAAAGCAGGGACACGCCCGAAGTATTCGCTGGTGGCCTCCTGGCCCCGGGAGATGACAAGCACGACGTGTTCAATGCCGGCCTCTGCCGCCTCCTCCACCGAGTAGTGGATGGCCGGCAGATCGACGATGGGCAGCATCACCTTCGGTATGGTGCGCGTCACCGGCAGAAACCGGGTGCCGAAACCGGCGGCGGGTATGACGGCCTTGCGTACTCTCATTCGCGCTCCTGCCAGAATCGACGTCAGTCCAAGCCTTTCAGATCGATATGGCGCGATTATATCAATCAACCGTTGCCCGCGAAAGCGACCGGCCCCTGTCTGTCCCCGGTCTGTCCACCGGGATTCATTTCGGATACCATGTGCCAACCGTTATGTGCCCGGTATGCAGGAAAGGCCCGCGAATAAGGAGAAAAACCATGGACCCTCTGGCCAAGGCGGAAATCGGCGCCACGGGACTTCAGGTCACACGTCTGGGACTCGGCGGCGCGCCCTTCGGAGGCCTGTCCGAGGACGTGGCGCAGCAGCGCGCTACGGAGAGCATTGCCGCCGGGCTTGACCTCGGGATTCGCTACTTCGACACGGCCCCACTGTACGGCAGCGGAAGGAGCGAACGGTACTACGCGTCGGCGCTCAAGGGCGTGGACCGTAACTCCTACGTCCTGTCGTCCAAGGTCGGCCGCCTGCTAAATCCAACAGGTGAGGCGCAGACCGACGCTGCGCACATGAGCCTGCCGCCCATGGAAGTAGAGTTTGACTTCTCCAGGGACGGTGTGCTGCGGTCCATAGAGGACAGCTTGAAACGGCTTGAGCTGGACAGGATCGACATCGTATTCATCCACGACCCGGACGACTTTCACGAGCAGGCGGTGAACGAGGCATTCCCCGCATTGGCAGAGCTGCGGTCGCAGGGCGTGATCAAGGCAATTGGCGCCGGCATGAACTTCTGGGAGCCGCTGGCCCGGTTCGCCCGCGAGGCCGATTTCGATTGTTTTCTGCTGGCGGGGCGCTACACGTTGCTGGACCACTCCGGGCTCATCGATCTGATGCCGCTATGCGTGGAGAAGAAGATGAGCATCATCCTGGGCGGGCCGTACAACAGCGGCGTGCTGGCGTCCGACCTCAGCGAGGGCACAACCTACTTCTACCGGTCAACGCCGCCGGAGGTGCTGGAGCACGCCCGCAAGATCAACACGGTTTGCGAAAGGCACGGCGTTCCGCTGAAGGCTGCGGCGCTGCAGTTCGGCCTTGCGCACCCCGTGGTGGCAGCCACCATCCCCGGCGCTCGTTCGGCCGACGAGGTGCGGGAGAACTTCGAGATGGCCGCCTTCGACATCCCGTCCGACCTGTGGGCGGAGCTGAGGCACGAAGAGCTGATACCGGAAGAGGCGCCCACGCCGTAACATAGCTCCCTTATAGCTCATCGCCGGAGCTGTCTGAGGGTACGAGAAGCCGGAGGAATACCCATGAAAACTTTCGCCATGACCCTGAATCTCAAAGACGACCCGTCGGTTATCGAAAAGTACGCCGAGTACCACCGCAACGTCTGGCCGGAGGTGCTGGACGGACTCAAGGGCCTGGGCATCGCCAAGATGAAGATATTCCTGCACGGGCGAAGGCTGTTCATGTACCTGGAGACGCCGGACGATTTCGATCTCGAGCAGGACTTCCCTCGCTACGTAGCCGGCTCACCGCGCGCCCGGGAGTGGGACAAGCTCATGATTACCTTCCAGGAGCCGGTGGCCGACGCCAAACCAGGCGAGTGGTGGGCCCCCATGCAACAGGCCTTCTCTCTGTTTTGAATTTCCCGATTTGGATTACCCTTGCGGCCAGCACGGCCCTAAGAGTGAAAATTTACACACAAGTGCGCGGCCCGACATTGCTTTACGGATATTCTAATTTCAGACCGCGCGGTGCCGATACCTATGCCAGCTCCGATCAAAATACACAGAAGAATCGATAGCCACCACCACTTCTGGGACATCGCCAGGCTGGACTACCCGTGGATGCCTACGCCGCCAAGCGTGCTTCGGCGCAACTACCTGCCCGGCGACCTGGCGCAGCTTCTTACGCGAAACGACATCGACGCAACGGTACTGGTCCAGGCGCACCAGTCAGTCGAGGAGGCCAATTTCCTGTTGGACATCGCCGAGGACACAGATTTCGTGGCGGGCGTTGTCGCCTGGGTGGACCTCACAAGTCCAGACGTTGGCGACGTGCTGGACGAGCTGATGAAGCGCGGCAAGCTTGTCTCGATACGACACCAGGTGGAGGACGACCCGGACGTGGGATGGCTATCCAGGGAGAACTCGATTCGCGGTCTACGCGAGGTGGCCGCCCGGGGCCTGCGATACGACCTCCTGCTCAAGGCGCCCCACCTGAAATACGTGCCGCAACTGGCAGAGCGTGTGCCCGACTTGAGGATGGTCGTCAACCATATCGGCAAGCCACTTATTTCCCAGGGGATAATGGAACCGTGGGCCGCGGAGATGGCGGCAATAGCCGAGATTCCCAGTGTCTTCTGCAAGGTGTCGGGCATGGTAACCGAGGCCGATCACCGTAGCTGGTCTGTCGGGGACCTGAAGCCCTACGTTCATCACATTGTCGAAATCTTCGGCATAGACCGGCTCATGTTCGGCAGCGACTGGCCGGTATGCCTTCTCGCAGCCGGATACGATCAGGTCCTGTGCGCGGCGCTGGAAGCAGTCGGGCCGCTGTCTGATGAGGATGCCGCAAAATTCATGGGCGGCAACGCGTCGGCGTTCTATGGCCTGTCCTGACAAAGTCCCAACGCGGTTACGGGTTGACAATGACCTTGATGGCTCCGGACCGCCGCTTGTCGTTGGCCGCCGCGAACGCCTCGCCTATCTGTTCCACAGGGTAGTGGTGCGTGATGAAACCCGAGGGGTCAACCCGCCCGGCAGCCAGCAGACCGAGGGCCGTTTTGTACTCGGATACGCCCTGCCAACTGGAGTAGCTGTTGGACCACTGGATTCGCAGTTCCTTACGGTAGGCCGTAACGGCGTCTACCTCCTGGGCACCGGTGAAAACGCCCAGAACACTCACGATACCGCCTCGTCTGGCCATGCCCACAGCCTGACTTAGCGTGGGAGCTGTGCCTCCCACAGTCTCGAATACGATATCCGCGCCCTCTCCGTTAGTGGCGTGTAAGACCGCCTCAACGGGGTCGCCGTCTGCGTTGGACACCACATCGTCCGTCGCGCCGCATTTCTTGGCGATGGCCAGCGGCTCATGCCGTGTGCCCACCATGATTATCCGGCCCACGCCATAGACCCTGGCGACCTGTCCCAACGTCATTCCGATGGCCCCGGTGCCGATTATCACGGCAGTCCAGTCCGGCGTCGGCTTGGCCCTGTTCAAGGCATGCACCCCGCAGGCGTAGCAGTCCACCTGTGACGCCGCATCGTAGCTCACGTCGTCGGGCAGGGGATAGCAGTTCGTAGCCACGCACGTGTCGTACTGGGAGAAGCCGTGACTCTCGGCGCGGCGGCCGTGCGGCATCCCCCTGGAAGGGCACAGGTGATACTCTCCACGGAGGCAGTAGCGGCACGTCCCGCAGCCCAGCAGATGCTCCGCCTGTATTCCAACGCGCCGGCCAATCTCAAGCGACGTGACGCCCTCTCCGAGACCGGCTACCTTGCCGGCCAGCTCGTGGCCCCGTTGGTGGGGTTCGCGAAGACCGTAGGGATTCTGGCCTCGATAGGGATGCAAGTCGCTTCCGCAGATGCCGCCGGACCTCACCCTGATGAGCACCTCGCCCGGCTCGGGCTGCGGCGTCGGCAGCTCCTCGACTCGAATGTCTTGCCCGCCGTAAAAGACTGCCGCCTTCATTTCAGCTCACGTTGGCCTGGCTTCGCAGCCAGTCGAAGACGTACATTGTGGCCATGCAGTCGTCCTCGTTATAGTCCAGGATGCGCCTCATGACATCGCCATCGCGTGCGCCGGACTGCAGATACTTGTGATACAGAGCCACGGTGGTGAGGCCGTCGACATCGTCCTGCCGCCATGAGAAGCCCAGGTACTTGGCGATATTCTTGAGGCCGTCGCCGTACGTCGGGAACGCGTAGGCGTCGGTGGCGATGGGATGCAGGTCTACCATGCGGCCAAGCATTTTTTGCGACTCATAAGGATCAATGCCGTATTGGACCGCCATTTTCGTCAGGTGTGTCTTCTCGTAGTTGTGCCAATGGTAAAACAGCGCGGAATCCAGGGAGTTGGCCCAGCTGATGAAATCCCGGACCACCGTCTCCTCTTCGGCAGGGGAATGGGCGATGAATGGCAAAAACTCCGGCTCCTGTCCCCGCTGCCGAATCACCGCGCCGATGAGGTAGTTGACCACTCCCAGCCCGTCCTGGTTCAGCCGCGGGTCCGATCCCTCGAAGTCGAAAAAGACCTCTGTTGTAGCTGTTGGGATTTCAATTCCATTATGTCGTGGCACTGGCTGACCACCGGAAATGGCCTTAGCCGATGAATTGAAACGTCTGGCTGTCTTGGCGCCAATGCCCCTCAGACCGGTCAGCGCGTTAAGGTCTGCTCCGGCCAGATCATCCACGGTGACCAGTCCAGCATCAGACAGCGTCCTCTGCATCGTGGCCCCAACGCCGCTGACCAGCGACACGCACCTGCGTTCCGCCGCCATCCGATTGACGTAGCTCTGCCAGGGCCATTCGGCGGCGCCATGGGTGGCCAGGATAGCTCTGGTGCCGTCCGCTACCTCACGCATCTCGGACAGCACCGTGTCCAGCCTTGCCGCAAACTCGGACATGTGAACGAACTCATGGTCTCCATCCATATTGATGATGAGGATTGACTCAGGCTCAAAGCCCTGAATGGCGCCGAGCAACCGGTTAAGCGTAGCCGCTTTCAGCCTGTGGGCGTCGGTAATCCTGCGGGCGCTTCGGACCTCCGCCACGTGATAGCTGTAGTCGCCCAGGTCCGACGAAATGGAGTCTGTCCTTATCAGGACGTGTGGATTGCCCTTGAGGCCATTGGTGAGGTCCCACAGGGGCATCTGGCTGATGTGACGCTCACCGCCGGCCATCATCTCCAGCGTGCTGTGGAAGCCTTCCGTCTCGGAGTAGTACGGCCTTGAAGCAGCTGCGGCGTACGACTGCCTCAGCACATCGGCTCGATGCTCATTGCCCGTGTCTTGCAGGTGCTGCATGTAAAGATTGGTTGGGTCTCGCTCCTCTGCCGGAGCGTTCACCTCGCACCAGAAGTTGATGGGCGAACCGACGTAGTGCTCCACCTGACTAGCGTTAACAGCGTAAAGGCCCTGGTCTGTGGTGAACCTTAGAAACGCCTGCTCAATGTCCAAGAAGGATACTCCCGGCTGACCTGCCCCGACGGATGGACGGCCAAAACCCCTAATTAGGCGCCAATGTTTCCGCCTGCATAATACTAAGTAACTATCTCGACAAGGCGGCTGCCTTGTTCCCGCCCATCCAAGGGGCTCTTGTTCCTGGGGGCACATCGCCCAAGCCCTCTGCCATAGGGGGAAAGCCCCTCTGGGCTCCCCTATGACGATATCAAGATAGTGACTAAGAATCGTTGG
>JACZVF010000028.1 GCA_022572805.1 Chloroflexota bacterium | reverse complement strand
GCGTGTATGGGACCTGGTGCTGGAGCCGGGGCAGTCCAGCGAGTGGCACAGGCATGGGATGCACTACACCTTTATCGTGACCAGGCCGGGCAGGCTCAAGGCCGAATACGAGGACGGCTCCGAGTCGGTCACCGATCTGCATCTGGGCCAGGTGGTCATGGGGCAAAAGGACTCCCTTCACAAGGTGACAAACGTGGGAACCGAGCTGTACAGCAATGCCATCGTGGAAATGAAGCACTGAATAACGCCGGGATTAGTCTTCAGGAGGTGGATAATGCCTAGAGAAAACGAGCCGTTGGGCGAAATAGCGTCGCAGGTCCTGTTCGAGAACGACAGGGTCAAGATATGGAACCTGATTGTCGAGCCGGGGGAGGCCAGCGATTGGCACCTGCACGGCCACGACTACGTGACGGTAGTCGTCGAGGGCGAAGGCCTTGTCGTCGAGTTCGACGACGGCACGACACAGGAAAACCCCTCGTCGCCCGGGACGTGGCGGTACCACGACGACCACAAGGTGCATCGGGTCGCCAACAAGAGCGGCACCCGCTATAAGAATGTCCTTATCGAGCTGAAGTCCTAGTCCCTAGCGGTTGGACCGACATTCCGGCCACCTGGCAACACGCGGCGCCAATGCAGTCAAGAAAGCAATTCTCCGCAGCCAGCGTCCTCCGCCACCGCGATCATGCGTCCTATGAAGGTGCGGACGAAAAGCGCTGAGTCTTCGCGGGCGAGATCTACGATGGCCAAGATCCCAATCATCTTTGACAGCCCATCCAGAAGCCCGTACTTGAAATCCCTTAGGAATCTATCGTACGCGTAACCGGTTACTCCACCTTCCATCAGCGCGGTGTGATACCCCGGAAGGTATTCCCCTCTTAGCAGATATAAGTCCTGCTTGGGAACTCCAATACTTAGAAACCAGGCGACGTCCGTGACCGCCGGACTTATCGCGGGGCCTTGCCAGTCCAGCGTCCAAACCGTCTCCGGCTCACCCAACTGGTCCCAAAGCAAGTTTCCTAGATGGAAATCGCCGTGACAAAGTGTCATCGGTATCTTTTTCAGGTCTGATGTCAAGCCTGGCAGGTAATTCGACAGCCTGTCGCAAATACGGATTTCGGATGCGGAACACACAGGTTCCATAAGGTGCTTTAGTTTCGCCCACGCATCGGCGTACGCCTCATACCGTTCAACTCTGCCGGGGTCATCTATGGTGCGTAGCCAGGTATGACTGTTTAATGATAGGTCTGCCCACCATTTCGCGTGCATCTTTGAAAGAGCATTTAGAGCAAGTTTGGCCTCACTAGGGCTAAGTGACATTTCCTCAACTGGCCCTTCTTTTGACATGCCATCAATCTCTTGCAGGAGCAAGACTCCAATGTCGGAGTTTTCCCTGACATCACCGAAATACATTATCGGCATGTCCAGTGGTATTGAACTCCCCAATGTCCCGTATAAGGCAACCTCTCTGCGAAATAAACCCATATCGCTAGCAAACTTGCGATTCGCCGGGATGCGGCTTACGAACTTGGCGAACATCGAGGTCGGCAAATCTCCAGAATGTCCGTTGTATTTGACCGTGATTCTCGCCAAGCTACTGGTCCTCGACTTGGAGGCGCTAAGGGGCTCGACATGGAAGCTGCCGACCGACTGCCCATCTAGAACGCCACCGGCCCGCAGCGCCTGCGTCAGCCAATCGGCGGTGACGTCCTCGTAGCGCTCGGGGATGTCTATGGACTGGTCAGCATTCGGGCTCACGTATCACCTCTGGTTGGGCAGAATGGAAGCTCTGAGATTAGATGGCGGCGACAGGGGAACTAAACCAGCTCACCGCAACCAGCGTCTACGGCACCTGAGGCTATGTTGCCCAAGCACAGACGAATGAAGTCCCCAACATCGTCCATTACCATATCTAGATTGGCCAGGGCACCGACGAAGCGCACCAGGGCGTACATAAGTCCAAATCTGTAATCGCTCAGAAACTGGTCATATCCGTAACCAGTTATGCCGTGGCTCATGAGGGCAGCATGGTACGCCGGAAGATACCGAGAGCCAACTTGCTCTGAACCTGAGCTATTGCCGACGCCCAGGAACCAGGCGATATCAATCACCGCCGGGGCCTGCATTGAGCGCTGCCAGTCCACAGCCCAAACGGTCGCAGGTTCACCCAACTTATCCCACAGCAAATTTCCTGTGTGGAAATCGCCGTGACAAAGAGTTGCCGGCATATTTTCCAATTGAGAGGCTAAGTCTGGAATATAGTTGGATAAGCCGTCGCAAATCCTGATCTCTGCGGAGCTAAGGGCGGATTCTACTGTAGGCCTCATCCGTTCCCAAGCCTGTTCATACATTGGATACCAGAAACTCTTCCCATCGTCGGCTATGGTCCCCAACCACTCATAGCCACGAAGAGACTGATCGCCCCACCATTTTGCGTGCAATTTCGACAAAGACTTTAGGCCCAGAAATGCCTCCCCCGAACTGAGGTGCCGTTCCATATAGGGCAGATTCTGTTTCGATTCTCCAACTATTTCTTCCATCAATAGGATTCCCACATCCGAGCCTGCCTGGATACCCCCGAAATACATCACCGGAACGTCCATCGGGATGACATCACCCAGATTCTCGTAGAGCGCGATCTCTCGCCGGAATACGTCCCGTTGTGCTGCAAATTCCCGATTGCCGGGTATGCGGCTGACGAACTTGGCGAACATGGAGTCTGGCAGCCCTTCAGAATTGCCGTCGTATTGGACAGCAATACTGGCCAAGCTACTATTTCGAGATTTGGCAGCGCTCAGCGGCTTCACTTCGAAGCTGGTGACCGTCTGCTCACCAAGAACGCCACCGGCCCGCAAGGCCTGCGTCAACCACTCGGCGGTAACGTCCTCGTAGCGTTCGGGGATATCGAGGGGAGCAATAGGCTGGTCAGGCATTTGAGGCCTCCGAAGACATGTCTTTAGATGTGATGCGCGCATATTAGCACAGCATTGTTTGAATCTCACCGAATTTGACAAAATTCCGACGCAAAAATGCCGGGTGACCCCGTTAACGGGATCACCCGGCATGAACTGGATTCCTTAAATTCGGCCCTAGCTCTTGAAGGCCGGTATCACTTGCTCGCCGAAGAGCTTGATCGACTTCTTTACCTTCTCGTGGGGGATCTGGTCGCTCTGCATGATAAGAAGCGTCTGGTCCACGCCGATCTCCTCGTGACGCTTCACGCACTCGATGCAGCCGTCGGGGTCGCCGGCGACGATGACGCCGCGTTCCGCTAGCAGCTCGGGAGGCAGGTCGCCAAGCATGGCCCTGGACGCCCCACCGCCGCCCAGGTCCTGCTCTCCCCCCTGAAACCGCGAGAAGTTGGCCTGAAGGTGATCGGGAACGCCGCCCCACGACTCCAGCAGGCGGTCGTAAACGTCTTTGCGGTCGGCAGTGTAGGGCCGGTTTGGGCCGAAGAACTCCTTGATGGCGTTGGCGCCGACCTTTTGCGCTTCCGCGTTGTTGTCGCCACAGTGCCCCAACGTGAAGTTGGCCCACTGGTTGTTCACGAACGAACCCACGGGCTTGGCGCTCTTGATGTTCTCGCGGTAATTGTCCACATGCTGTTTCATACCCGCCGGCGCGCCGGAGCCGAAGGAGAGAACGCCCACGCCGTGCCGGGCAGCCATCTCGTAGCTGGAAGGCTGGGTGCATGCCATCCAGACCGGTGGGTGCGGGTCCTGCTTGGGCTTCGGGAGAATCTCCCTCTCTGGAATGTCGAAATGCTTGCCCTTCCAGGAGAATTTACCTTCGGTCCGCCAGATCTTGGGCACGATCTGCATGGACTCCTCCATGATCTCGCGAGTGTCCCTGGGGTCGACGCCCAGGCCCAACTGCTCGTATGGACTGCTGCGCCCGATGCCGAACTCCACGCGCCCGCCGGAAAGGTGGTCCACCATGGCCAGGCGCTCTGCCACCTGCACGGGATGGTGATGCGGCAGCACGACGACGCCAAAGCCCAGGCGGATGCGGCTGGTCAGCCTGGCCAGTGAGGAGATGATGACCTCGGGCGCGGAGGAGCCGGAAAAGCTGGTCAGAAAGTGGTGCTCCACGAACCACAGGTAGTCAAATCCCACCTCGTCGGCCAGGATACACTGCTCCAGCGTCTCGTCTATGAGCGCCGTGTAATCAATCTTGAAATCATCGCCATGGGGACGCTGCATTTCGTATAGCAGTCCGAATTTCATCGAGAGTCTCCTTCTGAAACGGAGTCTGGGAATTCCGAGATTTGCCCAAGTCTAGTAACGGTGGCGGGCGATGTCAAATTCATGAAATAAAAACGTCCATTTTGCCCGCCTTTGCACCGGCGGACGCGTCAGGGCTATGATGGAACACTGGAGGGAGATGTCAATGACGATTCTAGTGATGGGTTCAGGCGCGGTGGGCGGTTGCTACGGCGGCCTTCTGGCCAGGGCGGGGGAGGATGTCGTCTTCGTGGCCAGGGGGGAACACCTGGAGGCGATCAACCGCGACGGACTTCGCGTCGAAAGCGCCGCCACGGGCGATTTCGTCGTGCGTCCGAAGGCTGTTGCCAGACCGGACGGCACCTGGCAGGCTGAGTTAGTGCTGTTCTGCGTAAAAAGCTACCAAAATGAGGAGGCCATGAATGTCGTCGCGCCGGCAGTTGGCGACAGGACCACGATCCTTACCCTGCAGAATGGCATAGGCGGCGGCGACCAGTTGGCATCCAGGTTCGGCGCCGACAAGGTGCTGCTGGGGGCCGCATATATAGATGCCATGCGCATACGTCCGGGTGTTGTTGCCGACGTGGGCAATTCCACGCGGATAATCTTCGGCCATACCGATGGGCGGCGCACCGAAAGCGCAAAAAGAACAGAGGTTATACTGAAGCAGGCCGGTATCGACGCGGTCCTGTCTGAGAACGTACTGACGGCCCTGTGGAACAAGCTGGTCTACATATGCGCGCTCAGTGGTATGAGCTGCATCACCCGCGCCCCATTCCACGACGTGCTGCGTTGCCCTGAAACGCTAGGCATGACAGAGCGGGTGATGCGGGAAGCCTACCACGTGGGCAAGGCCGAGGGCGTGTCTCTGGACGACGACCTTGTGGAGACTACCCTGGCCGGATTTCTACAAGAGGAAAACTTCGTGTCCTCCATGTACCTGGACCTTGTGGCCGGCAAGCCTCTGGAGCTAGACGTGCTGAACGGCGCGGTCTCTCGCAAGGGCAAGGCGCTGGGTGTGCCGACGCCCACGAACGACTTTATCGCGGCGTGCCTAAGTATCGCGTACGCAACGCGCCGCGCCGATCCGCGATAATTTCGGCAAAGGAGAATTACGGTGAATAACCCATCAAGATTTTTCATTGACCCGAACGAGATTGAGCGACGAGAACTGGCCCCCGGCATCACGCTACGCATAATGTCGGGACAGAACATCATGATGAGCATGGTGGAGATCGCCCCGAAAGCTGTTCTGAATCCCCACAGTCACAGCAACGAGCAGGGTGGCATCGTGCTGCAGGGGGAGTTCCAGTTCACCATTGGGGATGAGACGAAGACGTTGCACGCGGGCGACGCCTACATGATACCCGGAGGCGTCGAACACAGCCTCGTCGCTTCCGACGGCTGGGCGCTGTGCCTGGATATATTCAGTCCGCCGCGAGAGGACTACAAATCGTAATTTGGCAATAGACGCGGCACCCTCCAACGAAAAGAGGAGCGCTCCATTTAGCGCTCCTCTCACGTATCAGTCCCGTCGCTGGACTAAGTAACTATCTCAAAAAGGCGGGTGCGTTTTTCCTGGGGGCACATCCCCCGGGCCCTCTGCCAGAGGGGGAAAGCCCCTCTGGACTCCTCCATAACGATTTTAAGATAGCGGCTAAGTACCGAAACGGACCTCCGAATTGGGGTCGCTGTAGTCTACGCCCTTGGTGGCCCAGAAAATCTTCGCGATGTCATCAACGGCGGCGACTAGCTGCTGAGCCGCGTCGAGGTTAACCGCCTGCTTGGCCTGAGAGGCAAGCTTCGTGGCCATCCAGAACTTGGTGTGCAGGTCAGGGTAGGTCTCCAGGTGGTCCGGGCGGAAGTAGTCGTGCCACAGTATGTCCAGCTCTTTCTTGGCCAGCGTGGCGTGCTCTTCCTTTACTATAACGTAGCGCCCGATGTTGTTGGCGTATGTCTGCCTGTCCTGCGCGGAGTCCGAGGTATTGGCCTCCAGAGCCTGGATTCGCATCGTCATCTTCAGCACCGTCTGGGCCGCAATCTTGGCCGATACAGGGTCGTAGATGCCGCAGGGAATGTCGCAGTGCGCCTTTGCAATCCTGAAGGGTAGAAGTCGTCGGAGTTTCATGGGGTTACCATCCTTTTTTGATTGAATCTAAGAACGCTAAAAAAGATACAATAATCGCCAACGGGGCGCAAGTTTTAGCGTCAACTGGCATATCATGCATGGAATTAGGTCTATGCTGAATTACCGCCTCCCCTGGATTTACCGCGTGCAAGGCGACAGCATGAGTCCGACCCTACGGTCTGACGATGTTCTTTTAGTGGGCCGCCTGCGTGGTCGGAACCCGGTGTTGCGCCGCGGAGACATCGTGGTAGTCGACGCCTCCGGCAGTTCAGAGGGATTCCGATACTACGTTAAGCGGGTGGTGGGGATGCCGTGCGAACGCGTAACGCTAAAGGACGGCCTTCTGATGATCAATGAAGAGCACTTTAGGGAGCCGTACCTGAACGGGCTTCCGGCGTGCGCGGTCGCGGAGAGTGGCTCGTGGCAACTGGGGAACGAAGAATACTTCGTGATGGGGGACAACCGCACCGATAGCGCCGACAGCAGAGCTTACGGACCAGTGACGGCGATCCTAGCCAGGGTGAGCCGCACGATATGGCCGCCACGCCGCTGGCATAGGTTCTAGGCAGACGTGATAAAACCCCGGCGTCATGGGGCCTTTGAGGTTAACCCTCCAACCAGCGGGCGACCTCCTTGGCGTGGTAGCTGATAATCATGTCCGCGCCGGCCCGCTTTATTGACGTCAGAATCTCCATCGTGATGCGTTGGCCGTCTACCCACTCATTCTCGGCGGCGGCCTTGACCATGGCATATTCGCCGCTGACGTTGTAGGCCGCCACCGGGTAACCAAAGGCCTCCCGGGCTTTGGATATGACATCCATGTAGGACAGGGCCGGCTTGACCATTATTATGTCGGCCCCTTCATCGATGTCCTGCTGTATCTCTCGAAGGGCCTGTCGGGTATTGGCCGGGTCCATCTGGTAGCCTTTGCGGTCGCCCATTTGCGGGCTAGACTCCGCCGCCACACGGAAGGGACCGTAAAAAGCCGACGCGTACTTGGCGGAGTATGCCATTATGGGCAGTTCCTCGTAGCCGCCGGCGTCCAAAGCTTCTCGTATCGCACTGACCTGGCCGTCCATCATGGCCGACGGAGCGACCATGTCCACGCCCGCTTCGGCCTGGCAAAGTGCCACTTTTGCCAGTAGCGCCAGCGTCTTGTCATTGTTGACGCGGCCGTCCTCAATGACACCGCAGTGGCCGTGGTCCGTGAACTCGCACAGGCAGACATCGCCGATTACCATCATGTCGGGCGCGGCCTGCTTGATGACGCGAATGGCCTCCTGCACAATTCCATTGGGTTCGTAGGCCTCGGTGCCCATTTCGTCCTTTTTGGCTGGAATCCCGAACAGCAGCACAGCCGGTATTCCCAGGGCCTCAACTTCGCCTACTTCCGAGAGCAGATGGTCCAGCGAAAGCTGGTACATTCCGGGCATGGGCACAATTTCCTTGCGCACGTCCCGTCCATGCGTAACGAACATGGGATAGATAAAGTCGCTTACCGAAAGACGTGTCTCCAGGGTCATCTGGCGAATAGCAGGAGACCCTCTTAGCCTCCGCATTCGCACCTGAGGAAAGCTACCCATAGCGTTATTCCTCCCGCGAAAAATATTCCTCGATTGCCTGCACCATGCCGGGTATGGTGTGCCTTTCCGATACTATATCAACTTTCAGGCCCAGTTCTCTAGCGGTCGCCGCGGTGATTGGACCTATGCAAGCTATGGCCGTGTTGGACAGTCTGTCAACGTCGCCCAACATGTCGCAGAGATTTCGCACGGTGGATGAACTGCTAAACGTGGCCACGTCCACGCCCTTGGCCAAGATTTCCGTCAGCTTAGCCCCGGACCCCCGAGGTGTGACCGTTTGATAAGCCAGGGCTCGACTCACCGAAGCCCCTTGCTGGGCCAGTCCAACCGCGATCGTGTCCAGCGCGATGTCCCCGTGAGGCAGCAGCACTTTGGCCCCGGCCATGTTTTCGAATTTGAGGCCATCCACCACAGCTTCGGACATGAATGCCTCGGGCAAGAAGTCAGCGGTCAGTCCATTCCGGCGTAATGCGTCAGCCGTGGCCGGTCCGATCGCGCCCAGCTTTACACCGCCAAATGCCCTGGAGTCCAGGCCCATCGACGCCAACCGCTGGAAAACGATGTCCACTGCGTTTGTGCTGGCGAATATAACCCAATCGAAGCGGCCCAAGTCCCTCAGCGCGCCATCCAGGTCTGCGTAGTCAGCCAGCGGCTGCACCTCGATGGTTGGCAGCTCTACCGCGGCCGCGCCTCGCTGGACCAGCAGGTCCGATAGCGCTCCGGCCTGCGTGCGGGTCCTGGTCACAAGTATGCGTTTGCCGAACAGCGGCCGGTTGTCGAACCAGGCCAGCTCGTCTCGCAGGCTGGCGACCTCGCCAATGATTGTTACGACGGGCGAACCCACGTCAGATTTCTTAGCTACGTCTACGATGGTTGCAAGTGTGCCGGAGACGGTCTTCTGATGAGGCTCAGTACCCCACTGGACCATGGCGACGGGCGTATCGGGCTTTCGGCCTGCCGTCATGAGCTTGTCCACAATGCCTTGCAGGTTCTCCCGGCCCATTAGAACGACCAACGTTCCGCCGATCTGGGCCAGCTTGTCCCAATGGACGTCGGACTCCGGCTTGTCCGGGTCCTCGTTCCCCGTCACAACCGTGAAATGCGACGACAGGCCACGGTGCGTCACGGGCACGCCAGCGTAGGCCGGCGCGGCTATGGAAGATGTTATACCCGGGACGATCTCGAAGGCAACGCCCTCCGCGCGCAGATGGGCCGCCTCTTCGCCGCCCCTGCCGAATACGAAGGGATCGCCGCCCTTGAGCCGCACAACCCGCTTCCCTTGCTTGCCCAGGTCCACCAGCAGGGAGTTGATGTCGGTCTGGCGGTTGTCGCGCCTGCCGGGAATCTTGCCGACGTCGATGAGCTCGGCCTCAGGCGAGGCGTGCCGCAGCAATCGCCTGTCCACCAGACGATCGTGCACGACAACATCCGCCGACTGGATTAGGCCCAGTCCCTTGACCGTAATGAGGCCGGGGTCGCCAGGTCCCGCGCCCACCAGATAAACGATTCCCTTTGTCATCTCTTTGTCTTTGATTTTCTCTAGGAGTTCTTTAAGATATCCCTTGCTCCGCGCTCCAGCAACTGGGCGGCGATTTCCCGACCTGCATGTTCGGGGTCGACTTTGTCGTAGACGCCGTCCATTCGAATCACGTCGGCTCCGTCGAGGCTGGACGCCATCGCCACAATCTTCAACGATACGTCTTCGATGATGGCGTATGCCGCGACCGGCACCGTGCAGCCGCCGCCCATTGCCTGTAGGAAGGCCCTCTCGGCGCGCACCGCCTGGCTGGTGGCAGTGTGCTCCGCTGCCGCCAGCATGCCGATGACGGCGTCGTCATCTGCTCTGGTTTCAGCGGCCAGAGCGCCCTGTCCCACATCGGGGAGGCATACCTCGGGCGGCAGGTAGCCGCTAATCTCAGATGCCCGGCCCAGGCGCAATATGCCGGCAGCCGCCAGCACAACGCCGTCATATTCGTCGGTGCCCGACTTCTCCATGCGCGTGCCAACGTTGCCCCGGATGGGAATGAACTCCAGGTCGGGCCGCCGTGCCTTCAGCTGCGCCACCCTACGCGGACTGCTTGTGCCTAACCTGGCGCCGGCAGGCAGGTCGTCGAAAGGCAGGCCCCAACGGTCCACGATAACGTCTCGGGGGTCCTGTCTCTCCGTGAAAGCGGCAATTGTGAGGCCGGCAGGCAGGTCTGCGGGGAGGTCCTTGGCGCTGTGGACGGCGAAGTCTATCTCGCCAGACAGCAGGGCAGCCTCAATGTCCTTAACGAACATGCCCCTTTCCATGCTCAAGAGGGGGTCCGTTTTGTTACGGTCCCCACTTGTGGACAGGGGCACGATTTCGAACTTGGCATTCGGATGCACGGCCCTGAGCCGGCTTACGACCTCTTCGGTCTGAGCCAACGCCAGGGGGCTCGACCTGGAGCCCACGACGACCCGCCTAGTAGCTGTCACCAGAAGACTCTCTGGACTAGACCCGGGTCTTATTACTGGGTGTCTTGTAATCCGCGCTGTTTTTGTCTGCATCGCGGGCCATTACTAGTTCCTTCTTCTCCTCCCACATCTTGCAGACGCCATCGCTGCAGTCGCAGGTGGTCCCCTTCATCAGGTCGGCCATCAGGATTTCCCTGGCCTCGCCGTACTTGCCGTCCATCACCATGTCCACCAGGTTGTCGGTGATGCAGGCCTGCCAGTGATCGGTCAGCAAGGTGATGCCCTTCTCCCGGATTTCGGCCCGGGCGTCGGCCAGCAAGGGTGCCAACTCGGCGTAGTCCATCAGGGCGTGGCCGGCTTCTATGGAGCTGCCGTTCAGCAGCTCCCGGAACTTGCGGGCCAGGGCAGGGCTGGTCCCACCGGTGGAGGCGGCTATGGTAACATCGCCACGCCGCGCCACCGCCGGCGCGATAAACGTGCAAAGGTGCGTCACGTCGACCACGTTGAGCAGAACATTCCGTTCCTCGGCCTCTTTCGCTATCTGCCGGTTGACGTCGTTATTGTCCGTGGATGCGATGGCGATGAACGCGCCTTCCAGGTCACCTTGCCGGTACTCGCGTTGGTGCCAGACCAGCCTGTCATTGTCCACCAGCTGTTGCACGCCCGCGTTGACCTCAGGACTGATGACCGTGATCTTGGCTTCGCAGTCCAGGAGCTTATGGACCTTCTCTTCGCCGATGTTGCCGCCGCCTATTATGATGCATTTGCGGCCCTTAACGTCTATGAAAACAGGGTAGTAGGTAGGCACTATTCGTCCTCCGCCGGCGTCTTAAACAAAGTATCTAACGCGGGTCTTCTTGTACTCTCGCGTGCTGTAAAGAAGCTGGTATTCGCTGATCCCGGTAGTCTCGGATATCTCCCTGGCCACCTCCTCGCACTGGTCCTGCGAGGTCGCGTGTATCATCGTGAAGTGAGTGTAATCCCAGCCGGGAAACGTTGGCCGCTCATAACAGTGGGTCACCCAACGGGACTGGGCCATGAGGTTGCCTACCTCCACGGAACGCTCGGAAGGGACCTTCCACACGGCCATAGCGTTGGAGCTAAAGCCGGCCTTCCTGTGGTGCAGCACCGCGCTGAACCTGCGCATCATGCCGCGTTTCTGAAAGTCGTCCGCCGCATCGAAAAGCTCTTGCAGTGAAATTCCCAGACGTTCAGCCATGGGAGTGAAGGGCTGTGGCACGAGATCGATGTCCTCTTGCAGCTCGCGGATCACTTTGATGTCGAAGTCGGAGACCTCCTCGGCCTTGTTCCAGTCCTCGTTGTTGGTCTTGTCGAAGCCGTCGGGGCTGAAGTACTCCTTCGCGTCGCCCTCACCCTTAACCATGTCGAAGTTGACGCCTATCTTGAAAAACTTGATCGTTGGCATTATGCGGACCGACTCTGCGCCGGTCTCCTCGGCCATTCGATCGATGGTCTCCTTCAGGTCTTCGTAAGGCGGCACCGCCAGCGTGAACCAGAGGTTGAAGTGGCCGTCGCGGGCGTAGTTGTGGCTGACTCCGGGGTGTCGGTTCACGACCTGCGCGCCGGAATCCAGCGTGTCCGGGGGAAGGCGCATGGCGACGAGCGTAGTCTTGTACCCCAGACGCCTGGTGTCGAATATGGCGCTTATCTGGCGGACCACATTCTTGGCCTTGAGCCCCTTGAGTCTATTGATAACGTCATCTTCAGTGGAACCCATTTCGCTTGCTATGACCTCGAAAGGCCTCTCGGCAAGCGGGAACCGAGTCTGAATGATGTTCAGAATCTGCTTGTCTACCAGGTCCATCGTGGATGTCATGTCAACACTCACCATTTACAGAGTCGCCCAGAGTTTCACAGGCGTTCATGCCTCAAATTCAGGTTAGCATGGCGATAATCAAGGGTCAATGAAAACGGAATTCACGAAAACGTCAACCGAGGTCTTCGGACATCTCCCGGCACAACGTATACAATTATTATAGACGGATCCTGAGAGCGGATAGCCACGAATTCGTAATGAAATTGCAGTATTGGGTGGAATTCTGAACGAACCCAAGCGCCGATTAATGCAGGACCTGTCCGCCCACGGTGCGGACCAGCGGGTTATCGATGCCATGGGCGAAATTCCCAGGGAGAATTTCGTCTCCGATGGGCAGTCCCATGCAGCCTACGATGACGCGCCTCTGCCCATCGGCGAGCGTCAGACAATATCCCAACCTACCATGATCGCCATAATGGTTGGGGCACTGGAGCTACGGCGTTCCGACAGAGTGCTGGAGATCGGCACCGGCAGCGGCTACCAGACGGCGATTCTTGCCACTCTGGGACGGGAGGTCGTCAGCGTAGAGAGAATCTCTTCCCTGGCCGACGCTGCCAGGGATAGGCTGTCAACGTTGGGTTTCGACAACGTGAAGGTTTACGGGGCGGACGACGATCTCGGTTACCTGCCTGAATCGCCGTACGACGCGATCATCGTGTCCGCCGGCGCGCCCAAGCTACCACGAAAGCTTATCTCTGATCAGTTGGCCGATCGTGGAAGACTGGTCGTGCCCGTCGGCTCTCTTGAGGCACAGGAGCTAATAAAGGTCGTGAAGACGCCGGACGGCTTCACGGTTAGGAGCCTTGGCGCTTGCCGCTTCGTGCCGCTGATAGGGGAGGACGCCTGGCCGGAGGGAGAGGCTGACGCGCACCTTGACAGCTCCTGAAGGCATGACTCGGATGCAAACAGATGAGCATGTTGTAACATGGCATAAAGTTTCTCTATACTACATGGTGACGGCCTGCTGACGCGCTGGTTATGCGGCTGCCTGATTTGTGAGTGTTGCTTGAATGGAATATGAAATCGTCATTGGGCTGGAGGTCCACTCCCAGCTCCAGACCAAGAGCAAGATGTTCTGCGCCTGCAGCGCCGTTTACCAGGACGCCGATTACAACACTACAGTTTGTCCGGTCTGTATGGGCATGCCCGGCGTGCTGCCGGTAATCAATCGGCAGGCGATCGAGCACATCATCAAGACGGGCCTGGCGCTAGATTGCACCATAGCCCGCCACACCAAGTTTGACCGCAAGAATTACCCCTACCCGGACCTCATGAAGGGCTACCAGATATCGCAGTACGACCTCCCCGTGGCGTCCAACGGCCACCTGACGCTGGAGACGGACGAAGGCGAGAAGGTTATCGGAATCACCCGTGTTCACATGGAGGAAGACGTCGCCAAGCTCTTTCACAGGGCAGAGGAGTTCGGGGAGGGCTACAGCCTGCTGGACGTCAACCGCGCCGGCGTCGCACTTATGGAGATCGTCAGCGAGCCGGACATGCGCAGTCCCGATGACGCCCGGACGTACCTGACACAGCTTCAGTCCATTCTGAGGTACATCGGCGTCAGCAGCGCCAACATGGAGGAGGGCAACTTCCGGTGCGACGCAAACATCAGCGTGCGTCCTATGGGTTCGGACAAACTGGGCTCTAAAGTGGAAGTAAAGAACATGAACAGCTTCAGGTCCGTGTACCGCGCACTGGAGTACGAGACTGTGCGCCAGGTTCAGGCTGTCAAAAAAGGCGAACGCATCGTTCAGGAAACTCGTGGCTGGGACGAGAAAAACGACCGCACTTTCTCGCAAAGGATTAAGGAAGAGGAGAACGACTACCGTTATTTCCCGGAGCCCGACTTGCCGCCGCTGGAGATCAGCGAGGCGTGGATTGATGAGATCCAGCGCACGTTGCCGGAGCTGCCGCAGGCCAGGCTTCACAGGTTCAGGGACGAGTTCGGCCTGTCGGCGTACGATGCCGGCCTGCTAACAGGCAACCAGCCCACGGCGGATTACTTTGAGTCCATAATCGAGGCGAAAAAGGCCCCCGCCGACCAGCAAAAGAAATTCGCCAAGTCCGTAAGCAACTGGATACTGGTGGAACTGGCACGTCTGCTTAATCAGACCGGCGACGAAATCCAATCCGTCAAAGTAGAGCCGTCGCATATGGTGGAGCTCATCGACATGGTGGATTCGGGTCAGCTAAGCAGCAGCATGGCCAAGACTGTATTCGAGGAGATGTTTAACACGGGCCAGGCCCCTGGTTACATAGCGAAAGAGAAGGGTCTCGTGCAGATAAGCGATCACGGAGCCATAAACGAGGCCATTAACGAAGCTATCTCGGGTAATCCCAACCCTGTAGCGGAATACCTGGGCGGCAAGGAACAGGCCATTCGGTTCCTGGTAGGGCAGGTGATGAAGATAACTCGCGGAAACGCCAATCCACAGGTGGCGAATGAGCTTCTCAAAGAGAAGCTGGAGTCGCTAAAATAGTCTCATGAACGGCAATAGCCAGACGCCTGTACCACCCAGAGCTACCAATGGAAATGGCAGCGGAGAATCCCTCGGCGGCCTGTCGGATATACTGAGGCTGTTCGAGCCTGGCCTCGGCGTCAAGCGCTGGATGCTCCTGGGTGCGGCAGGCATTTCCATCTGCTCCATAGGTATCGCCTACCTGTTGCGCAAGTTTTTCGCGCTGGGATTTCCCGACTTTCTGCCGGGATACTTCGAGGGCGCGCTCCTGATAGGTGGCGGAATACTGATTATGCTGCTGGCCGTCTACGGTCTATACCGTTCAGTGGGCCCCCTTATTCTGCAGTCCCCGTCAATCCATGGTATCGCCAACACCATCTACACCCGCCGGTCCCGAGGCAGAGGCCCCCGCATCGTGACCATCGGCGGCGGCACGGGCCTCTCCGTGCTTCTGCGCGGCCTCAAGGCCTACACCGACAACATCACGGCCATTGTTACCGTGGGCGACGATGGAGGCAGCTCCGGCCGGCTACGCAGGGAGCTTGGCGTGCTGCCCCCCGGCGACTTTCGCAACTGCCTGGTGGCACTCTCCGATGACGAATCGTTGCTGTCGGAGCTTTTCCAGTACAGGTTCGACCAGGGAAACGGCCTGAAAGGGCATAGCTTCGGCAATCTGTTCATCGCTGCCATGACCAACGTCACGGGCAGCTTCGAGCAGGCGCTATTCGAGTCCAGCCGTGTTCTGGCGGTGCATGGCCGTATCGTTCCCACGACGACCGCCAACCTACAGCTATCGGCAAGACTCGCAGACGGGTCCGTGGTGAAGGGTGAATCCAAGATATCCGAAGCGGGCGGACACATCGAGAGGTTAATGATCGACCCTCCCGACGCCACGGTACATCCTCTGGCCCTGGACGCCATTCAGAACGCAGACCTGATAGCGATAGGGCCGGGCAGCCTGTACACCAGCATATTGCCCAACTTGATGGTCCGGGGCCTCACGGATGCCATAGCCAAAGCGTCGGCGGCCAAGGTGTACATCTGTAACGTGGCTACGCAAAAGGGCGAGACGGAGGGCTATACAGTGGCGGACCATCACGAGGCCCTGAAGGCGCATACGTCGGATGACATAGTCGACTACGTGGTCGCCAACGAACGCCCGGTGGAGCTAGGCCCGCGGTTTTTCGGAACGCCGGTAGCCTACGATGGCACGCCACTTGCGGGCGCCCGCGTCGTGCTGACCGAGCTTACGTCGTCTGAACATCCGGTACGTCACGATTCGGATAAGCTAGCGCGGGCCATTATGGATGTGTATGATAATGGCAGTAGGCTCCAGTCGTTGATCAAGTCAGGCCTATCCCACCGAACGCAAAAAGCGGCAGGAGGCTAGCCGATGTCAACAATGAATATCGTCCAGCTAGTGGTCTCCATCATTCTGATCGCAGTGATACTTATTCAGGTGAAGGGCCAGGGCTCCGGGTTCTTCGGCTCGGCAGAGAGCTCATACCACACCCGCAGGGGCATGGAAAGGACCCTGTTCCAGTTCACCATATTCATGGTCCTGGTGTTCATCGGCATCTCCATTCTTAGTGTGAGATTCGCTTAGTTCCGTCACGGCAAATCGGGGCCGGCCAACCCAGGCCGGCCGGGGCAGAACCGCAATATCTGTTGAGACCCTTTGATGTCGCCTCCACTGGTCACGCTCACCTCGGATTTCGGCATGAGCGACGGCTACGTCGCCACGATGAAGGGCGTGATTCTCAGCATATGTCCTGACGCACGGTTGATTGACATCTCCCACGAGGTTCCACCGCAGAATATCAATCACGCGGCTTTTGTGTTGGGAACGACGTACAGGCACTTTCCTGGTTCGGCTGTCCATCTGGCGGTTGTCGACCCGGGGGTCGGTTCAGCTCGGCACCCCATCCTTCTGGTGACGCCTCATGGCTCGTTTGTGGGACCAGACAACGGCCTGTTTTCATTTGTGCTCTCCGCCAACGGGGCAACGCTGTCGGAGCAATTGAGGCCCGAGGCCCAGGTATTGGACTCCGTGCACGTAAATGTTCCCGACGGGTGCCAGGCATTCCTGCTCAACAGGGCAGAGTATTGGATGGAGCCTGTCAGCGACACATTTCACGGCCGCGATATCTTCGCCCCTGCCGCGGGCCACCTGGCAGCCGGCATTCCGGCTCAGGATTTGGGCTCGCCTCTATCCCGCCTGAGGTCCAGTTACTTCCCTCCGATTGTCGCGAACGCCGGACGTATGGATGGGCACGTCATCCATGTGGACAGGTTCGGAAACCTGGTGACGGACCTGGTCCTCGAGGAGCCTGTAGACCTTACCATGCAGGTCGAGATCAGGGGCCAGCGCATAAACGGCATTAGCCGCAACTACCAGAGCGCAAGCGGACTGCTGGCGATCAAGGGCAGTCACGGCTTCCTGGAGATAGCGTATCGTAATGACAGCGCGTCCAAGCTCATAAGCGCCTACGTTGGCGCGCAAGTTACGGTGCTGTCCGCCGACTCCGCGCGCCGGCACTAAGCAACTATCTCAAAAAGGCGGATGCCTTGTTCCCGCCCACACACCCTGGGGGCTCTTGTTCCTGGGGGCACATCCCCCAGGCCCTCTGCCAGAGGGAGAAACCCTCTGGACTCCCCCATGACGATTTTAAGATAGTGACTAACCCATCTGTTTGCCAGGGTTGAGAATGAGGTTGGGGTCCAGCGCCTTCTTGATGGCCTGCGCGGCCTTGAGTCCGATGCCCGGCTCGTCGGTCATCAGATGCGCCAGCTTCAGGCCGACGCCGTGGCAATACTCCATGGAGCCGCCCATCTGCTGAGCCAGCCTCAACACCTGGTCCACCACGTCGGCCATGTCGGGTGGGTCCTCATTTGCTGCAGCATCGTCCTCACGCAGAATGAGAAAGGAAAAGAACTCGGGCCTGGCCCACAAGGACCATTCTCGAACGACTACGCGGTGGTGCTGAAAAATACCCTGGCATTTCTTACGGTAGTTCAATACCTGAGATGTGGGCAGCGCGACGTGAAGGTAGTCCATGCGGTATGAAGAACGATTTCGCCTGGCCTCCGAGGGCCTGTCGCTGAGTAACACCTGCTGCCGGTAACGCTCCGCCGACGCGTGCCTGGTCTCCCAGAATTTCTCGGTCTCTTTCTGGTCTCCGAGACGACCGTAGAAGCGCCCGCAAATGTCCAGGGAACGCGCCAGATGAGCGTCCACGTCCTCCCGAAAGCCCTGGAAGGCCAGGAACAGCGTAGCGCCGTCCTTGGTATCGCCACCCTCCGGCCAGAACTCCTCGCCGTAGTCCACCATCGCCGGCCTGACGCCCTCGGCGTAGAGCTGGGCCACCGCATTGAAGCCGGACTCAAAGTCTGGGAAATCGAAGCCGCGTATGACCTGCTTCTCGGGCAACGGGAACGCTCTCAAGGTGGCCTCTGTCACGACTCCCAGGGTCCCCTCAGTCCCTATCAGAAGGCTGTTCAGCGAAGGCCCATAGGACGGCTTGGGCACGCCGCTGCTACGGACGACTTCGCCGTCGGGCAGGACCGCCTCCATGCCCAGCACCTGTTCGCCCATGGAGCCGTACTTGGCGGCGAGATAGCCCATTCCGTTGGTGGAGATCGCGCCACCCACCGTGGCAATGGGCCTGCTCCACGGGTCATGCCCCATTAAAAGGCCTTGACCACGAAAGGCCGCGTAGGCGTCTTCCAAGACCACGCCCGGCTGCAACCGGGCCGACATGTCCCGACTGTCAACGTCCAACACGGTGTTCATGCGCTGCAAGTTGAGGATGATGCAATCGTGCACGGGGGCAGCGGCGCCCATGACGCCGGTCCCGCCGCCGTACGGCACCACGGCCACACGGCTGGACTGGGCGTATTTCAGAATGGACGATACGTGCTCCGTGCACGTTGGCCACACGACTACCTTGGCTTTTGCCTCCATGCGTGGAGCTGCCCGGAAAGCGCGGTACACGCCAAGGGCATCGCCGGAGTATCGCTCGATCTGCTGTCTATCGGCGGAGACACTGCCTGACCCGATAAGCCGCGAGAGGTCGGCGGCCAGCGCGCCGGTCATGGCATGCCGGCCTTGAGAGATTGACACGAAGCGGCGTTGGCAGCGACGATCAGCCTAACTTCCATCCGGTGCCACTGGCGGAATCTTCCAACGTAACGCCCAGTTCGGACAGCTTGTCGCGTATCTGGTCTGCCATCTCGAACTGCTTGGCCGCCCGCAGTCGGGTGCGGACATCTACAAGCAGGTCAACGAAGGGGGCCGCGTCGCCGCTTGACTTGGCGTTGGCCACCGACAGGTCTATGCCGAGGATTTCGGCCATCTCGCGGAGCGCCTTGCGGGCAGGGGAGACGTCCTTGCCTTCCTCCTTGCCACGATTAATGTCCCGAGAAAGATCGAACATCACGGCCAGCGCCCGAGGCGTGTTCAGGTCGTCGTCCATAGCCTCGGTGAAGCGGTCTGTGTACGATGCCGCGTCCAGAGGCTCCCCCTGCGCGGACTCGCCGTCCTCTCCGGCGGCGTATCGAAGCCGTTCGATTGCGCGTTCCTGGGCAGCAATGTTCTGCTCACTGTACACCAGCGGATTGCGGTAGTGGGAGCTCAGAAAGAACAGTCTCAGGGCC
>JACZVF010000203.1 GCA_022572805.1 Chloroflexota bacterium | reverse complement strand
ATCTAGCCCTCGTCCATGCCGTGAATGCTGCGTATCTCTCCGAGGACGGTCCTGGCGTGGCGTACGGCCTCGACGATATTGCCGGTGCCCGCCTCGCCCTTGGTTCGGATCATGGCCGCGCCCTCGCCGATGCGCCTCAGGGCCTCGCCCAGGTTTCGGCACCCGCAAACAAAGGGCACCGTGAAGTCGTGCTTGACGATGTGATTGTTCTCGTCGGCAGGCGTGAGCACCTCGGACTCGTCAATGTAGTCGACGCCCATGGCCTGGAGGACCTGCGCCTCAACAAAGTGTCCGATGCGCGCCTTGGCCATCACAGGTATGGTCACGGCGTCCAGGATCTCCTGAATCATGGATGGGTCGGACATTCGCGAGACGCCTCCGGCCGCACGAATGTCGGACGGTACGCGCTCGAGTGCCATCACGGCAACAGCCCCGGCGTCCTCTGCGATCTTGGCATGCTCCGCCGTGACAACGTCCATGATGACGCCGCCTTTCAGCATTTGGGCGAGCCCCGCCTTTACCCTACGAGTCCCGGTCTCCGCGTTTACGTCAACGGCCATGGCTGCGCCTCCACATGATGTTAATATCGGCAATTTGGTACTTTGCGTCATTATACTCCTGCCCCAAATGCTGCGCAATGGAGAGGAGTGGTGAACGCATTCAGTAATCATCTATCTGGGATTTTCACGGAGCTATTCACGCTGTTGCAGGGTGGAGTCGCAGGGTTGGTCAGGCTGGGGCAGGATTGGCGATTCGGGCTGATTTTCGAGAGGGTCGACGGGTCAAAGCCAGCAGCAGAGCGGCCGACACCATCAACACAACGCCTGCCCACCAAACGTTGTTATACGTGCCTGTTGCGCCTCGTACGTAGCCGGCGATCGGTGCGCCTACCCCGCATGGGGCAATATATGACAGCTCCGTCAGTGCAGCTGCCTGAGGCGCTTCTGCGTCAGTATCACTATCGTGGCGGTAATCAGCATCAACACACCCAGGAGGCCAATGGCCGGCTGTGGGCCAACGTAGTCTGCAAGCAAGCCTGTGGGGAGAACGCCCAGCGGCATGAGTCCAAAATTCATCATGAAAACGCTCATCACGCGCCCGCGATACTGGTCCTCAACCTCCTCCATGATCAGCGACTGATTCAGGCTGCGGCGTCCGGCGTCTCCCAGTCCCAGCAGAATCATGATGGCTGCGGCGGCCAGGTATATGGGGAATATAGCCAGCAGCACCAGGGCTATACCCGATGCAAAGCTACCCAGTATCAGCAGCATCCCGCGACGCCAGTTGCCGATGGCAGCTATGAAGAGGGCGCCCACGAGAGACCCGCCGCCCATGACTGCGGTCAGGAGCCCCATGGATTCCGGGCCCAGATGGTACACGTCCACCACGAACACCGGCAATAGCATTCGGAACGGCATGGCGAACAGCGTCGTTGCCAGGCCCATGACGAGCAGCACCAGCACCATATGGCTATTCCGGATGTACACCAGGCCGGCGATGATCTCCTTGGTCATAGGCCCTTTGGACTTGCCCGCGCCGGTCTTCGGTATAAAACTGGTGAAAATGAAGGAAATCCCGGCAAGTGCGGATATGACGAAGTAGACATTGTGCGGGCCTGCGAATGCGTAAAGCACGCCTGCGATGCCCGGCGCGATCAGCGTCATGGAGCTCATGGCTGCGGCGTTGAGTGCCATGGCGTTGGAAAGCTTTTCCTTGCCCACCAGCTGCGGGATGATGGCTTGTCGGGCGGGCATCATGAAGGAGAACATTGCTCCCTGGACAATTGAAGCCACGAACAGGAACTGCCAGGTTATGTTGCCTGAGATGATGATCAGCGCCACTGCCAGCGATATGACCATGCTGCCGGCCTGTCCCATCTGGATGATGCGCTTGCGGTCGATGCGGTCGGCGAAAGCCCCGCCGAACAACGACAGGCCCAATATAGGTATTGCCATGCCGGCGTTCACTATCCCCAGGAGCGCCGCAGACCCGGTGAGGTCGAATACGAGGTAACTTCTGGCCAGCATTTGCATTTGCATGCCCGCCATTAGGGCCAGCATCCCCAGCCAAAGGAACAGAAAGTTGTGGTTGGAGAGTGAGCTAAACGTCTGTCGCCACGCCGCTGTGGGAGGAGGTGTCTGCGAAGAGGCCGTCGCAGCGGCAGTGTCAGGTGGCTCTATGACTGCAGGTACGGCCTGGGCGCCGTTTCGAGAAACCGGTGCGGCCGAAATCGTGGCCCTGTCTGCGTTATCGGGACTTGTGAAGTCGCGTGAACTATCAGTCATGAAATCTTTTACATATTAACGCCTGATCGATATTAAGTCACTATCTTAAAATCGCCGTGAGGAGTCCAGAGGGCCTGGGGGACGCGCCCACAGGAACGAGAGCCCCCAGGGCGGGTGGGTGGGACCAAGGCATCCGCCTTTTTGAGATAGTTACCAAGTACGCCGATTGGGCCGTTCTAAATTGATGCGGCCGGCGTCTCGCCTACGGATTTAAGACAGTCGGCTCACCCTCTTACATGCCGGTCCGTCGAAACGGGGAAGTATTGCGCCCCAAAAAGAAAGCCCCACACCATGTGGTGTGGGGCCTCCTGTTACTCACCTTGGGCGGTTGGTTAACCGGGGTTTGGTTTAGTACCGGTAGGACCCGCCGCCGGAACCGGAGCGTTGCTGGCTAAAGCAGTCGCTGCAGTAGACCGGTCGGTCGCCGCGAGGTCGGAAGGGCACTTCGGTGTCTTTGCCACATTGGGCGCACACAGCCGGGTGCATCTCCCTGGGGCCGGAACTGAACCCGCCGCCGCCGCCGCCGCCGCCGAATCCTCGGTTGGCCCTGCGGGACGCTCTGCATGTTGGGCAGCGCTTGGGCTCGTTGGTGTATCCCTTCTCTGAATGGTATTGCTGATCGTCGGCAGTAAATACGAATGTTTGGTTGCACTCCACGCATGCTAGGTCTCGATCTTGAAAAGCCACCTGTCGGGTCTCCTCTTGGGAAAATATTGGACTACAGACGATCACCAGGACGTTTGCCTTGAAGGGAAATTTCATGGAGACTGTTGTGTAGAACTGGCTCTATTATACCACAGGAGCAATGCTTGTGAAAGGACTTTTGCGCCATATATTCTTGACGCTGTTCAGATCGGGACGCGGCTGGTAACAAGCGGCTGCGCGGTGCCTGAGAGGTTGGCAAAACACCGGTGATTACAGCAACCAATAACAGGAATTTTATAGCGCGTACTTTATGTCATCAGCTCGTCGGCCGGCTACACGCCTTTGAACCAGCCACGGAATTGAGTCGCCAATTCAGCGTCACCTTCCAGAACGATCCGCCCTCGCCGCACGGACCTGCTCAGGGAGAGCCGGCCCATGCAAAACAGTATGTAGGTATCGGAATCGCCCACAAAAGTCACGTTTGCGACGGAGCCATCCGATGGCGCCAATCGAAACTTGTCCCCGGAGACCAACACGTCGTAGCTCTCGTTCTCGGTGTCCGTCAGCTTGAACCTGAACCTGACAGGCTCCCGCAGCGCCTCGCCCTTCTGGAAGCCGCTATAAAGCCAGCGCCGCATGAACACTTTCTTTAGGAATGGGACAGCCTTGTCGCTCAGGGTAGCCGACCTGTCCATTGGGTACCGCACGTCCCAACCGTGCACGGCCAGCTCGGAGGCCCGTATGTCGATGAGGCGGGCCACCGAGGTTATGAAAAGCGGGTGCCAGGCGTTGCGGCCGTAGGCCTCGGGCTCCAGCGAAACCAGCATGGAGTTCAGGCGCAGGCAACTGGCGTTGAAGTCGTAGAACAGGTCCTCGTAAATGGCCTCGCGGGTCTGCACCAACAGCTCGAGCGCCGCCGGGCCATGAAATTGACCGGTATGGCCCATGGGCGGCGACGTTGCCCCTTTGAGGGCGTTCTCCACACTCAGGCTCAAGCTGTTCGCGCCAAGAATCAGGTGTGTGATTACGTCGGCTACCTTCCAGCCCTCACATGGGCTGGCGTAGTCGTCGGCGTTGCGCCAGATGCTCTCGGGCAGCGTATGCAGGTACCCGGCCAGCTCGTTGGACAGGTCGCGGACCAGCTGTATTCGCCCCTTTACCTCATCAGAATTGGCCATAGATATTCACTGAGGCCGGGCGACGGTAGGGACCCAGGCAGGGATGCAGGCACGGCGAGTCAGTGCCTATACCCCCTTGTCCACCAGGAAGGCAGCCAGGTCCGCGGTGCGGCAGCTGTAACCCCACTCGTTGTCGTACCAGCCCACCACCTTGACCATGTTGCCGCCCACCACCATGGTGGAGAGGCCGTCGATGATGCTGCTGTGCGGGTTCTTGATGATGTCGCTGCTGACCAGCGGCTCCTCGCTGTACTCCATGATGCCCCGAAGGCCATTCTCGGCCGCCTCCCTGTACGCCGCGTTGATCTCTTCCGCCGTTGCGCTCTTCTTGATGTTGGCGACGAAGTCCGTCACCGAACCGGTGGCGACGGGCACGCGCATGGCCATGCCGTTAAGCCTGCCGTTCAGCTCCGGCAGCACCAGGCCCACGGCCCGGGCCGCGCCGGTGGAGGTCGGGATGATGTTCAGGGCGGCCGCCCGCGCCCGGCGCAGGTCCGAGTGAATCTGGTCCAGTATGTTCTGGTCGTTGGTGTAGGCGTGTATCGTCGTCATGAGGCCCTGCTCCACCTCGAAGGTGTCGTGCAGCACCTTCACCATGGTGGCGATGCAGTTGGTGGTGCAGGAGGCGTTGGACAGTATGCGGTGGTTCTGCGGGTCGTACCTGTCCTCGTTGACGCCAAGCACTATCGTGAGGTCCTCCCCGGTTGCCGGGGCGGATATGATGACCTTCTTGGCGCCGCCCTCCAGGTGGCCTCCGGCCTTGCCCGCATCGGTGAAGATGCCGGTGGACTCGATGACGATGTCGGCGCCGTCGTCGCCCCAGGGGAGGTTGGCCGGGTCGCGCTCGGAGTGGACCTTGACCTCGTGCCCGTCGATGACCAGGGAGTTTTCCTTGGCCTCCACAGTGCCGGGGTAGCGGCCGTAGGTGGAGTCGTACTTGAACAGGTGGGCGTTGGTCTTGGTGTCCGCCAGGTCGTTGACTGCGACGACCTCTAGCTTGTCCGGGTGGCGCTCCATGATGGCGCGCAGCACCTGCCTGCCGATGCGTCCGAAACCGTTAATGCCAACACGAGTAACCATGATTTTGAGAAGCCTCCCTGAGTCCAGGATGTAGTTTTTATGCGTGAAATGAGCTCGTCGGGCCGTAAGCCCAGGCACCATTATATCCGGGTTTCAGGATAGTCTCAATCGTCGGGGAGATGATTAGCGCTCGAAGCTCTGCCCCTAAATTCGCGCCATCTCTTTTCGCATTTGGCCCAGGCCCATTGGGCCGAGGTTCAGGGCGCGGGTGTGGAA
>JACZVF010000202.1 GCA_022572805.1 Chloroflexota bacterium | reverse complement strand
CCAGGCCACGTAATTGCACATCGGCCCGCTGCGCCACGGAGGAGACCTCGTCAGTCGTATAAAGGGGCTCGCCGGTGTTCAGGTACCGGCTGATCTGCCGCTGCATAACCAGATCGGGATATCGCCGCAGTGGCGACGTTGCCTGGATGTACACTTGCACTCCCAGGCCTCCGTGTGGGGCCGGCGACGTGCCGATCTCGGCTGGCGTGAGCCGGCGGATGATGGAGTACCACCGCAGTGCACCGTTCCCTAGCTCAACTCCCGGCGGCAGGTCGGACCCCAATTCGGAGAGGTCAGGCGACTTCTGGGACCGGTATGCCGCGGGGAGTTTCCTATCCCTGCAAAACTCAGCCATCAGCGAATTGCACAGAATCATGAACTCCGTGACCATCTGTCGCGACGGCGTGGACCTGGGTATGACCCGGACGTCCGGTCTTCCGTCTTCGTCCACCGATATGTTCATCTCCGAGCGCTCCAGGGTCAACGCGCCGGCCTGCTCGCGACGGGCGCGCAAAGCCGAGGCGATCTCTTCCAGCGGCGCGAGGGTAGTGTGCCAGCTATGGCCTGTGTCCGAAATCGCCAGGTCGGCCTCTTCGTAGGTTAGGGCGGCGTCGCTGCGCACCACGGACGGCGTTACCTTCCAGTCGAGGACCTGTCGGGCGTCGTCGAACCTGACCAAAAGGCTCAAGGCTATTCTTGGCTGGCCCTCTTGCAGGCTGCCCTTTGACGTTGAGACCTCACTGGGGAGCATGGGCACCTTGCGCTCCGGCAGGTATAGTGTTGCCATGCGACGGTCTGCTTCGACGTCCAGGGCGCTGCCGGGCGAAATCAACGTGCCTGCGTCGGTGATGTGGATGCCAACGCGGTATACACCAGCTCCGTCCACCTCCAGCGATAGGGCGTCGTCTCTATCCTCGGTGCCCTCATCATCGATGGTCACGGTGGGCTCTGACGTCAGGTCCACCCTGTTCTCGTCGGCCACGGCGATTGTGTCATCTACCGCCCGCGCCTCTGTGAGAGCGGCCTCCGGGAACTCTTCCGGTATGCCTTCCCGCTCCAGTTCGAGAGGCTCGTCGGGCGAAAACACGCCGGCATCGACTAGCAGGTCGAAGGCCAGCTGCTGCATGTCGCCGGTGGCCCGCTGTACGCCGTTAAGCAAGGATTTCACTGCCGGACCGCGAGTGTAGTTGTCGCCATGCACCGCGAATCCTCGAACGTCTCGTAGCAGAATTTGCTGATGGGGCGTCATTTCGGGGGGTAGCTGTCCTTCGGTCAGAGCGTCTACCAGGGCGGTGGCATCATGGGCGTTCCTGGCCTCACGCTCCCGTCGGGTCTTGATCTCCTCCACCGCGGACTCGGACCTGGGGGTGTAGACCCCCTTTTCATTAACGAAGTACAGCGTCTCCCGGTCCAACTGCAGTAGCAAGGCCACGCGCTGCGAGGCTTCCGCCCCCTGCCCCCAGCTTAGCTCCGCAAGGTCCTCCAGGGTCAGCGCGGTACTCTCGTCCCTTACAACCTCCCACAACTCTTCCACGTCAACGGAACCGGTAAGGGCTTCGGCCTCAGCCTTGAACCGGTCTACATCGTCGTCATGAGAAACGATAATGCCCGTGGCCAGCACTATGCGTTCGGCAGGGATGCGGGCCTCCTTCTTCTGCCGCAGCAAAATCCGGACCCTGGACGCTTCCACCTCCAGCACCTTCGCTATCGTTATCTCGCCGCTTAGACGCGCCGCAACCAGCTCACCGGCTCGCATAGGTTATTCTGGGGAGTCTCCTGTTTATTCCGAATCCATATTAACCCAATAGTGGTGTCGCTGTTCCTAGTTGCGGACAAATCCTATGCTAATTCGCCATCGTGAATAGATGCTAACCCCGGCCCTACGCCATGCAAGGCTTGTTAGACTCAGAATATGCAGACCGAAGTTCGTGACTGGTCCGTCATCAGGCGGGAGCTGACGGCTTGAACATCGTAATAACATTTGCCGTCAGCATGATGGCCATACTGCTGGTCACGTTCACAATGGGCCAGGACGCCGTGAACGCGTTCGTCAAAATTTCCGGGACCTGGTTGGAGCAGGAAAAAAGGCACGAGGCGCAGTCCGATACCAGAATCGCAGGCCCCATCGGCGCCTCGGTGGACGAGTCCACAACGCTGCGGTTGACGCTTACAAACGAAGGCGATGAGGTCATTGGCAGGTTTGAGGACTGGGACGTGATCATAGAAAGCAAGCGTCCGGGCAGCCCTGCCATCAGCTACCTCACCTATACCGAAAACGCGTCGCCGGGCGCCAACGAGTGGACCGTGAGCGGCATATACCGTGATGCGGCCAACCTGACACCCGAGGTTGTGGACCCAGGCATCCTGAACTCGGGCGAGGAGATGATAGTCGTCGCCAACCCTTCGCCGGCCATCGTGGCGGGCTATTACGACAGGGCTGTGTTCGTAACACCCAACGGAATATCTGCCAAGGTTATCTTCAAGGTCAGCGCGGTGCTGTACGTCGCGGACCTGGATGACGGACTGGTCTACATGTACCTGGACGACGGCAAGTACAAAAGCGTGGATTTCCTGGACCCGGACAATGACGATGCCAGGGGCATAACCACCGACAACACCGATTTCTGGACGGTGGATGTTCAGGACTTGCAGACCTACAAGTACCCCAATACGTTCAACGTGGGCACGCCATGGTCTCTGGATGCGGCCAATGCCACCAGCACCGGAATTACAACGGACGGCGCCAATATATGGACCGTGGACCCTGGAGACGATGCGGTCTACAAGTACGATATGGTGGGCGCGTCCGTGTCCACCTTCGCTCTGGACGCGGCCAATACGGATGCGGCTGGAATAACCACGGGCGGCGGCAGCATCTGGGTGGTTGACGACCAGGACAACGCCGTTTACAAGTATTCTATGGCCGGTGTGTTAATTTCCAGCTTCGGTCTTACTGCCGGTAACACGGAGCCCACGGGCGTCACCACCAACGGTACCCATATATGGGTTGTGGACCATACCGACCTCAAGATTTACACGTATTTGACCGACGGCACTTATTTGAATACCAAGGACATCACGCTGACAGGTCCTAATGCCGACCCCGAGGGCATAACGGTCCGTTCCAGGTAGCGCGCGGCGCTTCGGACTAGCTCAGGTCCGATAGCCTGGGAATGACCTCTTTGGCCAGGAGCGTCATGGAGTTCACCCACTTCTCCTTGGGCTGCCACTCGTGGCCCATTGCCAGCAGCACACCGAAGCCGCCGACGGCGCCGTGCAGGTCCCGCAACTGCTGCTCCACGTCATCCGGGCCGCCCACGATCCAAACGTTGTCCATGAGGTATTCAACCGTAACCTCGGAGTCGGGCATGTCGGGGTCCAGCTTCATCAGGTCTAGCTGCTCCATAGACTTGAGCAGCGGGATGAAGTAGTCGTCAAAGTCGCGCCTGAATACTCCGTTCAGCATGTCGTGGCGGGCCTGCGCGGTGGTCTCGCCCACGTAAATCTCCCTTGCTATGCGCCATGTGGAGCGGTCAGGCGTACGGCCGACCTTCCGAGCGCCGGCCTCCACCGCCTCCCAGTGGGTCTTGACCTGGTCCGCGGGCACCAGGTTTATGCTCATGGGAATCCAGCCGCGCTCCCCCGCTAGTTGCAGTGTTTCGGACCGCGGTGAGACTCCCGCCACGGCTATGGGCGGGTGCGGCTTCTGGAACGGTTTCATGTGCAAGCTCATGCCGATGGCCTCGTCAGGCTCCGGTATCGTGAACTCCCAGTACTTGTGCTTGTAAAGGCCCGGCTTGGGGTCGTCCCACATCTTCAGCACGACCTCCACGGCGTCCCTGGCCATGCTGCGGTGCTCGCCGGTCTCTGGGTCGAAGCCAAACACCTTGAAATCGCCGACGTAGCCGCCGGAGCCAACGCCCCACTGAAAGCGCCCGTGGGCAAGGTTGTCCAGCACCGCGATGCGATGCGCAATCATGAACGGGTTATGGTTTGGCATGCAGGTGACGCCGGTGCCGAGAACAATGTTTTTCGTCATGCCCAGCGCCCTGGCGATGAACAGGTCCGGCGCAGGGATGTTCTCCCAGACAGATGTGAAGTGCTCGCCGATCCACGCCTCCTTGTAGCCTAGCTCGTCCAGCGTAACCAGCTGCTCCAGGTCGGCGTCCATCGTCTCGGCGATGTTGGAGCCGGGCGGGTGCAAAGGCATCGTAAAGTAGCCTACTTCCATGTCGGCCTCCTGGTTTGTTTTGGATAATATCCGTCTTGTCGATGGCAGTATAAGGGAGGTTAATGTCCGCCACAAGAACAGGGGTGCCTTGCGCTTGTGCAGGTGGTGACGTGGTGCTAGTCTTCTGTGAACCTCAATCAGAGGCAAAAGGAACAGAGGAGAATGCGGAATGGACCAGCTAGAACAGCGGGCGGTGGAAATCCTGGAGGGCCTGGCCGCGCAGCCCGCCGCGCCGTTTTTCGAAGAGAGGCCGGCGCGGTTCATCCTCGAAACGCTTGCGAATCTGAAGGGTGTGGAAACACGGCGCGATCAGTTCGGCAACGTCATCGCGCACTACCGCAACCTGGCCTCTGACGCCGCGCCACGCCCGCCTATAGCCTTCGTGGCGCACATGGACCACCCCGGCTTCGAGATATTTTTGGATACTGAGCAAAAGAATATCTACACGGCTAGGGCGTTGGGTGGAGTGCCGGTGGCTTCCCTAAAGAAGCCGGTGCCTGTGCTGGTGCTCACCCCCGACGGCGAGCGCCTGCCTGCTGTGTTGGAGCCGATGGACCAGTCAGACTCGGCGGACGACAGGCTGGTGGGCGTGCGAATGAAGTCGGACGCCGAGTTCCCCATGCCGGCGGCGGTGATATTCGACCTGCCTGACTTCAACCTGGACGGCGACACCATCCGCATGCGCGCTG
Organism: Chloroflexota bacterium; assembly: GCA_022572805.1. Lineage (GTDB taxonomy): Bacteria > Chloroflexota > Dehalococcoidia > Lucifugimonadales > JADFKI01 > Casp-Chloro-G4. Next base: position 500 of record JACZVF010000202.1, on the reverse strand, counting down.
CCGACGACCTGGGTGGATGCGCCAGCATTCTCGCTGCCCTGGAACGTCTGGTGGCCGATAGCGTAGAGACGGATTTCTACGCGGTGTTCACACGGGCGGAGGAGGGCGGCCTCCACGGTGCGCGCCTCATGGCGGAGGCCGGTACGCTGCCCAGGGACACGCTGGTAGTCTCGGTGGAGACCAGCTCCATAATCCCCGGCATTGCGCAGGGCGAGGGGCCGATTGTGCGCACGGGCGACCGCGTATACACCTTCGATGCCGACGCCGAGCAGGTTTTTCATGTAGCCCGAGAGTCAATTATCGGGCGCAATCCCGACTTCAAGTCCCAGCGGCAGCTTATGAGCGCCGGCGGTTGTGAGGCCACTGCCTTCGCGGTGTTTGGGTACAAAGTAACGGGGCTGGCCTACGCCTTGGGCAACTGGCACAACGCCACGACGTCGATACCCGACCCGGAGGGCGGCGTGGACTCGGAGTACATCAGCCTGTCCGACTACCTGGGA
>JACZVF010000201.1 GCA_022572805.1 Chloroflexota bacterium | reverse complement strand
CTACGGACAAGCAACTGACAATAGCCTTGAAATTTGCAACCGGGTTGATTCCAGCGCGCCCTAAAGCGATGACGGTCGGGTCGTTGGGATCGAGCACCAGGCCCTCTACCTCGACCTCAATATCCCCGTTGGTTTCGAGCTCCCCCTCAGCGCTTGCAATAACCCAGGGCAGGCCGCCGCCGTCCACTCCTCTAATGGCGTTGCCTTCTCCGCCTGTGAAGGGTCTTGGCAGCCCAACCATAACGTCGAACTCCAATATCTTATCGCTCCCTCCCGCCTGCGCCTCGCCGCCTGTTACCTGCAAGGCCAGGATGCTGCTTGCCACTGCCAGGAGCAGCGCGGCCGATACGATCAATAATTTTCTCACGGGTATCCTCCCATTCGTGTTGTGTCGCCTGTGGTAGGCGAGTCCTCGAAAATTTGGCCAGAGGTGAGAGCGTCACAGCTCGCACCGCAGACATGACACCATACGCGGGAGGAAGCAATACGGATCAGTGCTTGTGAGGAAAGTGCGGGGAGTCTTGAAATGAGAAACGTCGTGCTAGTCGCTGGTCAGCGTCACAGTTGCCACAATGGTGCCCACCTGTTCGCTGGCTTCCCGACCGTCTTCCAACGTAATTGTGATGGCGTCCAACTTCTCCAAATCAACGGGAATGAGCCTCCAAAGATCGTCGCTCAAAGGCCACAGGTTCCCTATATTTGTGCTTACGCCGTTTTTAACCGCCCATGCGTGGTATGCCTTGCCCTGGGCGGCACTTGGCAGGTTGAAAATGACTATGCTGGCCTCTGATAGCTCAGTTGAGTATGCCAGGGTGCCCGCCGCATCCGGCGCGGCGGCAGTTGCTTCAAGTTTCCACCATCGGTCCGCCCGAGACATTATTGTAATGGCTTCGTATCCTCTTGAGGCCCGCCTCTGGCTTGACTCTAGGCTTTCCTGGATATTTAGCATTCGCAGAGCCAGGCCCGCTATTAACAACAGCAGTATTCCCGTCGCGGCCGCCAGTGCTGCCGGCCGCGCAAGTTTCCGCAGACGCCCGGCTGAAGGCATGCGACGTTTTACAGGTGCGATATGGGCACCAGTTCGTTCTGTTCTTACCTGGGCCAGGATCTGCGTTCTGAGTTGAGGCGAAGGCTCTCTTTCCTGGACCGCGAGAGCCAGATTGGCCGCGACGGCCTCCATTTCGGCCACTCTCCGGAGGCAGATATCGCAATTGTTGAGGTGTTCTTGAAAGGCCTCTCGTTCCTCAGGCTCCAGGGCCAGGAGGACGTAGCTTGAGGCCATGACCTCTAACTCATCGTGGCTCAACACTCAGACCTTGGCCTCCAGACTGTTGAACAGATCCCTAAGCTTATCCATTCCCATTCGAATCCTGCTCTTCACCGTTCCCAGCGGCAACTGGGCTTTAGCTGCTATTTCCTGATGGGTGTATCCCCCAAAATAGGCCATCTCAATGACCTTCATCTGCTCCATTGGTATCTGCTTTAACGCTCTCCTTATTTCCTGCCTGTCGAGGTTACTCCTGACCTCATGCCATACGCCGGTCTCTGTTCCCGGCTGCTTGAAATCCATTGGCAGGTTCATTTGTGTGTTATCACGCCGCCGTCGAATACTGTCGATCGACCTGTGATGCACCATTGACAATAGCCAGGAACGTGCGCTCCCCCGGCTTGCGTCAAATGAGCCGGCCAGACGCCAGACATTGAGAAACACATCCTGAACTACGTCTTCAGCACCTTGAACATCCATCAAAATGCGATAGGCAAGGGAATACGACGACCTACCATATCGATCGTACAGAAGAGCGAAGGCATATTCATCCTCAAGCGCTATCTGTTTGAGCAGTAGATTGTCGGGCGAAGATTCCATGCTTTTATGAATAACCTAAATACGGATGAGTCCTAAGTTTAGATCAAAATAGTCCATACTGCGGATTCATCCGCCTGCACGAGTGGATGAATTTCCTGTACATCACCCTTTTTAGCATGATTCGGCGTCGGTCTGGAGCGCGCTAAAATGATATCTTGCCTTTGACGTTGTGACAAGTTTGAGTGCGGAATATCCGAAAGATTCGGAGTCTCGCGTTGTCGACCGACCTGAATAACGGCTGGTGTCCCCATGCAGGCTGATCGATCTTGCCCAACAAAACCAAGAGCACGTGCATACGGCAGAGTCTCGACGGAGGTCGTTACTCCTTTCCAGGTCCCTGCCGAGTTTTCTACGCCAGGCCAATCTCCGGCGCCACACAGCGTTCGATCGCGGCGTCGCGAGAGCGGCTCCTGAATAAAGCTAAGGAAATCGCCGGTCGGCGTGCCGACTCCGGGCCCTTCAGCGTGGACAACGCTGAACATGCTGGGGAAAGACTGATCCAAATTCCTCTTCCATGCGTAAGGCGTATTGTCATCAAAGAACTGAAAGCGCCCCTTTTTTGAAACGTTGGACCGGTGCGCCAAATTAGGCACCGATTCGGAGAAGATAGCAGGAGGACAGGTATGAAGAGAGCATTCGCCATTTTAATTGGTGTGGTTGTGATAATCGCAGGAACCGTCATAGTCACCCATGGCGCGCCCGGGCTGGTTCAGGCGCAGGTAGCCGCTGACGTGATCGTCAGCCAGCACTCCGAATTCGGCAGCATCTTGTCCGACGCCGACGGCAAGACTCTGTACCTATTCACCAACGACGAACGCATGGTGTCCAACTGCTCCGGCGGCTGTGCGGCGGCCTGGCCTCCCTTGCTTATCGAGGGTGATCCCGTTGCGGGTGAGGGTCTGGACGAGGGCCGCCTCACCGTGATTACTCGGGACGACGGGTCCAGCCAGGCGGCATTTAACGGTTGGCCGCTGTACTACTACAGAGACGACCCGATTCCAGGAGACGCTAATGGTCAGGACAGAGGTGACGTCTGGTATGTGGTGTCGCCTTTCGGAGGACCCGTACAGACAAACGCGCTCGTACTGCTTGGTGACCAGTCGGACCTTGGCAGTATTCTGATGGACCGCAGCGGGCGCACTCAGTACCTATACACCCCCGATGAACGCAACGTGTCCAACTGCGCCGGCGGATGCGCTCTGGCCTGGCCGCCTCTCCTGACAAGCGGCGACCCGGTCGCCGGTGATGGGCTGAATTCCGATCGGCTGGGAGTCATTACCCGCGATGACGGCTCCTCTCAAGTCACTTACAACGGTTGGCCGTTGTATTACTTTTTCAGAGACGAGAAACCCGGAGATGCTAATGGTCAAGATTCGAGGGACATATGGTACGTCGTGTCGCCTTTCGGTGGACCAATTCAGACGAACGCACTGGTCCGGCTTGAAGAACACTCGGACCTTGGCAATATTCTTGTGGACCGCAGCGGGCGCACTCAGTACCTGTTTACTCCCGATGAAAGCAACGTGTCCAATTGCTCCGGCGGATGCGCCCTGGCCTGGCCACCACTCCTGACGAACGGCGACCCGGTTGCGGGTGATGGGGTGAATGCCGACCGGTTGGGAGTCATTACCCGCGACGACGGCTCCGCTCAAGTCACTTACAACGGTTGGCCGTTGTACTACTTCTTCATAGACGAGAGGCCAGGAGATGCCAACGGTCAAGATTCGAGGGACGTATGGTACGTGGTCTCACCGTTCGGAGGTCCGGTCCAGACAAATGCCCTTGTGATGACCTCGGTCAATCCGGACCTCGGCACGATGCTGGTTGACGTTAGCGGCCGAAGCCTGTATCTCTTCACCCGCGACGAGCCCGAAGTATCCAATTGCTCCGGTGGGTGCGCCATGGCATGGCCCCCACTGCTGACTGTGGACGCCGCCCAGGGAAGTGTCGGTCTATTCGTCGGTCTGTTGGGAGATATATCGCGGGCAGACGGCTCCAAGCAGGTTACTTACAGCGGCTCGCCCCTGTACTACTTCGCTAACGATGAAAAGCCAGGCGACGCTAATGGTCAAAACAGAGGCGAAGTCTGGTTCGCAGTCAGCCCGGGCGGCCGGGCGATTCAGCCGGCGGATTCGTCGTCTGCTTCAGCGCAAGCAGTTGCCAAGACCCCCAGCGTGGGCGATTCAAGTGTGTCCGCTGTGGTGAACGCGGCAATGGCTGCGTCACTCCTGCTGATACTGTTTGGAGGCGGCATCGTGTTAGTCCGCGCGAAGTCGCTCAGGTCCGACTAGAGGGACACTCATGCCACGCAATCCGGGTAAGTAGAGGCGCAGACGAAGCGAAACCGCCTCTGCTTACCCGGGTAATTTCCAGACATTCCGCCTGAAGCCAACGGTCGTCTCGTCCCGGCTAATGCCCGCGCCCCGGTCGTGGGCCCCGACGCGGCCGCCGATTCCACGGTGCCAGTTGGGATTGCCACGGGCTGTCCGGGTAATGGCATCGGCCTGCTGCCGGGTGGTCATGTGTGCGACAATTATTCCCTGAAGGCCTCCCTCTGCAAACCGCAGTTTCTTGGAGCATGAGTGGCCGGGCTTGCAAGTGGCGGGTGTTATGCCGATGCCTGTACGTCGAACAAGAAGGGGTGGCGCCATATGAATAACATTGCCCAGAGGCTGGAATCCGAGGCCGAATATTGCCAAAGACGATATCCATTTAACCCTCTAAGCTCTCCTTAATAGGCTACCCCTTTACGGCGTTGCGCCAAGCTTTTTGTCCCATTGAACAGACCAAACATCGGGAATCGTGTTCAATCTCAGCTTAGCTAGAGATGGCGGTAGCGACAGTGCTCTAAGTGGAGGCCAAAGCTGGCGCTCCGGGTGCCTCACAGGTCAAAAAGTGTCGCCCCTTCCTGTGCCTTTGCCTTTCCCTTGGGCGGAGGCGGCAACTCGAACGCCCCAGCGACACGCAACTCCTCGTCTGAGATGAGGGGTCCGGCGAGAACCCGATCCAGCAAAGTCTCTTGGGCGGGCTCCAGGTCGACCAACAAGCCGAGCACGTTAAGAACGTTGATCAAGTCCGTGGTGTACTCCGCGAGCCAATGATCAGGCTGAACGAAGGCTAATGGCGAAGGCTGACGCCGGTCTCCAATTATCGGGCGCTCTCGATCCTTCTTGCGATAGCTGAACCACTGGCGCAAGACCTGCTTTCCGGATACTTCGTAGCGCCAAACCGGGGCAGGGACGTTTTCGACGTAGCCATTGCCTATCAGCAACCTCTGCCGGGCTGAGTCGAAGTCGATCGTGTCCGGCATCGACTCCGGGCCTTGGGGGATGGCTCCCTCCGCCGGAACGTGAGGACGGCGCTCCGGCGGCAGCCGTGGCGGCCCCTCAGGCCGCTCGTGTGCTGCGTCCGCCATACGCTCTCCAAACGTATGCAACCAGACGACCTGGCGCCCCAGATCCACCGCCTCACGGAAGACAGCCAGGTCCGCTGTGAGTGGAATGCGAAGCCCGGGAGTGGACAGATCGTCCTTGAAATGATTCGTGAAGGCCGGGTGACCCGCGAGAGCCACTGC
>JACZVF010000200.1 GCA_022572805.1 Chloroflexota bacterium | reverse complement strand
GCTCGCGACGCTTTCCAGCAGGCGATGGCCACTCATATTGGCTCTCATGCCATCCTCCAGTTCTAGAATGTCCGATTCCCTCTAGGAACCAAAAGATGCCTGACACAAAGACGGCCTACATCGCGTGCGGCGACGGGTACCTCAAGGCGCAGGTGCCGGAGCGCACTCGCGTCATCGAGGCCAAGCGGCCTTTGCCGGCGATACCGGACATCGCCGAGGCTATTCGGAACACCCTGGCCAACCCCATCGGCCACGAGCCGCTGGCCAGGCTGGTCGGCCCGAAATCCAAGGTCACCATCGCCTTCGACGACGCCTCGGGAAGCTACCACCGCACGGGCCGCACCGACTTCCGGCAGACGGCCATCGAGATAATCGTGGAGGAGCTGCGAAAGGCCGGCGTGGAGCTCTCCAACATCAAGCTGCTGCTGGCGCAGGGCCTACACAGAAAACTCAGCCGCACGGAGATGGAGACGTTCCTGGGCAGGCGGCTGGTCTTGCAGTTCGGCTACAACAACCTGTACGTTCACGACGCGGAGGACCCGGAGCAGCTTGTGCACCTGGGCTACACCCACCGGGGCTTCGACGTGGAGGTGAACCGGGCCGTCGTCGACTCCGACCAGTTCATCTACCTGAACGCCATGTGGGCGCCCTTCAACGGCGGCTGGAAGTCCACCGCCGTGGGGCTGGGCACCTTCAAGAGCATACGCCACCACCACAGGCCGTGGCCCATCGCCACCGGCCAGTCGGTGGACGACCCCAAGAACTCGTCATTCAAGAAGCTGGTGTGGGAGCAGGGCGCGCTAATCGAGAAGGCGCTGGCCGACAAGGGCCGCAGGATGTTCACCATCGAGACGGTCTACGACACAGGCGACCCGGTCAAGGACATCATCGCGCTGAACGGCGGGCACCCCACGGAGGTCCATCCGCACACGCTGCAGGCCATCGAGGAGCAGATGGTGGTGGACGTGCAGGGCCAGTCGGACATCGTCATCAACGGCGTGGCCAACTGGACGGAGTGCTACTCCAAGTTCTCCACCGTTAATCCGATACTGGCGGCCAACCACGCCATGGCCTACGGCATCTGGCAGTTCCAGAACATGCCCGTGGTGCGCGAGGGCGGCATCGCCATCCTGGCCCACCCCCTTCAGGCGACGTTTGACGACCGCCGTTTCAGGCCTTACGTCGAGTTCTTCGAGAAGCTGCTTCCCCAGAGCACCGACCCCTACTGGCTCTGGGAGAACTACGTCGAGGACTTCGCGCACAGGCCGGAGTTCATCCACGGCTACCGGTACGGGCACGCCTACCACGGCTCGCACCCCTTCTTCATGTGGAACAGCACGGGCATGCCGCGCACCTACCTTGGCAAGATTTTCTTCGCCGGAGTAAGGGACGTTGACGCGGCCAAACGCTGCGGTTTCGAGGCCTTCGCCACTGTGGAGGACGCCATCGCCGCCGCCGAGTCCGAGCTGGGCCGCAACGCCAGCATCTCGCTAATCAACCGCCCGCCGCAGCTGATACCGAGGGTGACGGCGGATTAGGCAAAACGATGCATCATGTCGCACGGGACGCCTGTAGGCAAATCACCTGGATTCAAAGCCCCTGGTGTGGGGCTTAATTGCACATCAGAGCCGGACACCCCGCATTGCGAAAACCCATTAGGAGGAGCGCCACATGGACCGCGAATACTTTAAGGGCGAGCGAGAAGAGACCAGGAGCTATTCACGCGCCGTTAAAGTCACAGGCGGCGCCACCGTTTACCTGGCCGGCCACGGCGCGACCGAGGACGCCGAAGGCAACTCGCTCGTCGGCGACTTCACGGCCCAGGCCCACCGATGCTTCGGGAGGCTGCGTGAGCTGATGAGCGATGTAGGCGGCACTCTCGAAGACATTGTCACAATGACCGTATTCATCGTCGACAGCCGCTACGGTGACGAGTTCGTTCAAATCCGCAAAGGGTATTTCAGTATCGGATTTCCGGTAAGCGCCCTTATCACGGTACATTCGCTGGCCCGGCCTGAGATGCTGGTGGAGATTCAGGCCATTGCTGTTCTTGACGACCAGGCCCCACGCTAAACGGAATCGATGATCACAGCGTGGCTTCCGAATGCCCCCGCACCGCAAGGCACGCCTTATCCCTCGTGGCCCCCTCGTGCTACAATCCGCCGAGATTCTAAAGGCAAGAGACGGAGGCGGGGTTGCCGATGGACTTCGGACTGTTCACGATGTTCGAGATACGGGAGGGCGCTTCCCAGGCGGAGACCTTCGACGACTGGTTCCACCTGATCGACATGGCGGAGTCGCTGGGCCTTGACTCGCTGCGGCTGGGCGAGTCCCACTTTAGGCTAAACCGGGCCGTGATATCATCCCCGCTGACGGTGGCCAGCGCAGTGGCGGCCCGCACCAGCAGAATCAAGATCGGTCTGGCCGTCCAGGTGTTGCCGCTGGCCAACCCCATCCGCATCGCAGAGGAAGCCGCCATCGTAGACCACATCAGCAAGGGCCGGCTGGAGTTCGGTGTCGGCAGAAGCTCGTTTATCTACGCATACCAGGGTTTCAACATCAACTACCAGGAGAGCCGGTCACGATTCTCCGAGTCCTTGGACATCATCTTGAAGGCGTGGCGGGACGAGCCATTCTCTCACAAGGGGGAATTCTACACATTCAACAACGTCAACGTCGTTCCCAAGCCACTGCAGAGGCCACATCCACCTGTTCGGGTTGCCGTTCAGAGCGTGGATACGTTTCGACTGGTCGGCGGCATGGGCCACCCTATTTTCATCAGGCTGCAGATGCCCGTGCCCCAGCTCCGCGAGCTTCTTCAGCAGTACCAGGAGGCGAGGAAGGAGGCGGGCTTCCCGGGACCTAACGATGTTAACCTGCTGATACCCGTGTATGTGGCGGACTCCCTGGAACGCGCGTTGTCTGAGCCCGAGGCAAGCGCCATGCGCCAGAGACGTGCCGTTCTGGACCTCCTGGATACGGCGTCAAGCGAGGAAAACTACCAGAGGCTGAAGCGTGTGGCGGAAGCCGGCTACGACGAGGTGCTGCAGAGCGTCATATTCGGCACGCCTGAGCTTGTGACGGAGCGCATCCGGGAGCTGCAAGAGGAGCTTGGGTTATCGGGACTGTCGCTGGACATGAACCCCGGTGGGCAGATTCCGAAGGAGCTTGTGATAAACTCCATGAGGCTGCTGACTAACAAGGTGATGCCACATTTCAAGTGAGAACGGTGGCCTGCCTCAGCCGACGGTTTTAATAGTGGCGAAGCTCAATCTGGTTGCCCTCCCAGTCCTCGATGTATATGGAGGTAGCCATTCCCCGGGCGCCTGAGCGTTGCACCGGGGAGTCGCTGGTAACAGTCACGCCTTGCTCACGCAGGTAGCTCGATAGCTGCTCCATATCAGTGGGTTCCAGGGCCAGGCAGTAGTGATCGAGGTTGCGTCGGCCGTCCCTCACAGGCTCCTCGTCGGGCCAGGGTTTGAGATCGATAATCGTTTCGCTGTTGATCCTGGCGCAGGGAAAGGGGACCTCCCCCGCACGGTATTCGTCGACTCGATGGGGCTCCAGACCGAGGATTTCCGTGTAGAACTTTATGGCGCCCTCTATATCCTTCACCCTTATCACGATGTGGTCCATCTCCACGATTTTTAGCTTTACCGATGATTTAGTAGCCATTCTTGCTCCTTGCTTAACTTCTGCGAGATGAGTGAACGTGGCTTCGCGATAACATCCGATTTCAGGCCGGCCTTGCAAGGCGAACCGCCCTACCGCCCCTTAATCCTGTTCACAAGGGCCCAGGCGGCGGGGAGGACCAGCGAGGCGGCGTAGAGCTTCGTCAGGTCACCGATGATAAAGGGGTACAGGCCGCCCACCAGCGTCTTGGTCCAGTTGCCGTCGCCGGGAATATACTCGCCGATGGGCATGGGCGCTCCAGCCGGCACCCAGTCTGTGGAAATAAGGAAGTACAGCCAAAGCAGCCCGGGTACGTAAAGAACGGCGTTGCCCGCCAACATGGCCAGGGAGCCCCACGATTTGCGGTCCCACGACCTCTCAGCCAGGCGGCCCGTAACGTACGCCGCCAGGATGAACCCAACGATGTAGCCGCCGCTGGAGATGGACCACGGCAGCGCGGCGGTGCCTAGCCAGGGAAATATGAAGTGGACGCCCCACGTGCCGTCCAGGGCTAATGCGCTGGAGCCTGGCGCGAACACAGGTATGGCAATCATGCCCATGAGCATGTAGATTGCCAACGAACCCGCGCCACGTCGTGAGCCCAGCGCACCGCCGGCCACCAGCACTGCGAAGGTCTGCCCCGTGATTGGTACGGTGGTCCATGGCAGGCGCACGGCTATCTGGGCAGCCAGCGCCACAAACCAGGCGAACCCCACCATCAGGGCTGCATCCAGGGCCATCTGCTGCACACGGGTCTGGACCCAATCCCTGGGTACCAGCACGTCTATCAGGACCGGCGGATTTGACGTTATCTGCATTATTCAATCTCTCCAAGAATTTTGGATGCAATGGTAACATGCTTACCTGATAGACAGGCTCGAAACGTCTCACAGCTCATCAAAATCTACTATACTTGTTTAAGCAACTACTTTACCAACAGACTGATAGATTCTAGAGGTGCTCAATGCCCGCAGTTTACGTAGACGATGTTACCGTTCTCCCGCGAATCCCGGTATTGACAAACAGAGCGTTTCGAGATGGGGGCCTCAGGGATAGGCCTGTCCATTCCGTAGTGAGCGCCCCGCGATTTCTTGAGGGGGAGGGCTTCGAGGTGCGCCGCGCCTTCGCGGAGCTGGACCTGAGTTTGGCTGACCCCTTTCTGCTTCTGGACCACCTGGGCGCCGTGGAGTACTCGCCGGGGGAGGCCAAGGGCGCGCCCGACCACCCCCACCGAGGCTTCGAGACCGTGACCTACATGATGGACGGCGAGCTTGAGCACAGGGACTCCAACGGCGGAGGCGGCCTCATCACCGATGGCGCGACCCAGTGGATGACGGCGGGAGCCGGCATTGTGCATTCGGAGATGCCCACGGAGCATCTCGTCACCAAGGGCGGCCTCTTCCACGGCGTACAGCTCTGGGTCAACCTGCCCAGCGCCGACAAGTGGACGCCACCCCAATATCAGGACCTCGAGGCGGACAGCTCGGTGCTGCTGGCGTCCGACGACGGCGGCGCGATGGTCCGGCTTATCGCGGGGGACCTGGCTGGTCACAAGGGTCCAGGCAGCACCCGCACGCCCATCACCTACGCCCACGCCAGCATAAGCCCCGGCGCTCGGCTGCAAGTGCCATGGCCTGCGGACTTCAACGCGCTGGTGTACGTGATGGCGGGAGACGGCGCAGTCGGCCCAGAGCGCCGGCCCATCAAGGAAGGCCAGCTTGCTGTGTTTGGCGACGGCGACGCCATTACCGTATATGGGGACCCTAAGCAGGACAACGGGC
>JACZVF010000199.1 GCA_022572805.1 Chloroflexota bacterium | reverse complement strand
TTGCCTTGGTTAACACCTTGGGCGCGTATATAGAATCCTGTGCGAACGTTGCCGGTAATAGTCCCGTCCGTGTGTGTTATTTTTGACGTGCCATCCCAAAAGCCCTCGTGGGCATCACTGGAGTTAACGGTGTAGCGGGCCAAAGCGTCCGGGCCGTCGCTGTTTGCAAGGTTGTTAAGAATTGAGTGTGACCCTGCTGAGACCTTGTTGATGCGGAAGTCGGAGCGGGTGCCCGAGCCGAAGGTAAAGTAGTAGCCGGTGTTTGCACTGGCTGCGAATCGTACCATGGGCCCCGCTGCAGCGTTGACGCCGGTATCCACGTCACATTGTGCGTCGTGGTCATCGTCGGACAGGGCGACCTCACATCGGGCGGTCATGTTGCCAGAGGTTTGGCCGCTGGCGACGTTGCCGATCACATCAATGTTGCCCTGCACTTCAGTCCAGCTTAGGTCCTGGTTCGTCGATAAAGCCGCCTGGTTCGTGGGGAATGTCTCCGTGCCGGTCGTCGAGGCTCTTGGGCGCGTCCCTTCGTCGGGCAGGTGATTGGGGATGAACCTCGTATATGGGATGTCGTGTTTCAGGCGTAAGGCATCGAGGTAGCGCAGATGTGTTTCGCTTCTGTAATCATTGGCTGGGAATAAATAGGCCTCGGCGCGCAGTCCTGCATAATCGCGTTGGGCCGCCGCCAAAACCTTGGGGCCGTGTGGATGCCCGTCGATGTCGAACTTTTCAAATTTGACCTGGCCGCCCATGTGGAGAGTCAAGGGGCTTCGCGCTGTCGCCCTGATGGGTTTGGGCCCGTCTGCGCCAGTGATGTCGGCAAGGTTCGTGTACATTTCCCAAACGATGTCTTGCGGTGTGTTGCCGATAATCCGGCGTCCGCCCAGGACGCGCTCAACCTCACGACGTGTCGCTAAGGGGAGCGGCCCGTGCAGGTCGTTGCCCAGGTCAACCGCTCCGGGGATTGATCGGGAAAGCTCAAATAGAAATACACCCAGTCCAGGTGGGCCGCCTTGGGTTGAGAACTGAGGCGTACTCCGCAGGTCCATTCCTTGAGCAACGCCGCCGCCCGGTGGACGCCATACTCCCATACTGTCAGGCTCGATGAACCATTCCCAATTGGCGAGGACTATTTGCATCAGGTCTTCTTCCCACGGATGGCCACGGTGACCCGTTGGACGGTGGTTATTGAGTCCACGTTGAACGCAATGATGTCGCCGGCTGCAACGCTGGTGGTCCAGGTGGTCAGGCTGAGGTCCTGGTTTTTTTGTGCGGTCGCCAGCGTGGGCTTCTCGGTCCCCGCTATCGTGTCGGCCACGGTGGGCGGGAAGAGGGCGTAGGTGTCCTTCCAAACGTCCACAACAATGCTGCCGGACTGGTCTCCTAAAATAGTCCAGCCCTCGATGGTCATGGCGAATGGGATCTCGATGAATCCTTTTATGCCTGTGGTAATCGCGCTGCCGCCGCCGTCGATGATGAAATTAATGGATACCTTGTCGTCTTCGAAGGCTACTGCGCCCGCGCCGTCTGCCTTGGCGACCTGGCCGTCTGTCGCGGCGTCGCTGGCGAGGTCCTGCACGGCGAGTTCGTCCCCGCCACCGTCGGCATGTGCAGCGGCGTGGTCTTCCGTATGGTGGTCGTCCACGGCTGCGATATGTAGCTCTATCTTGTCGAACACGGAGTTTTGGGATGGGGAGTGTGTGGTGTCCCCGTTCCAGCCCGCACCGTAAGTAGCGTCCTGCACTACGGCTGACCGAGCCTCGGAGCCCGTGAACTTAACGTGGTCGTTGGCGTGGGCGTGGCCGTCCGCGGCCTCTGCCTTCCATTTGGCGGCTGCGCTGTCGAAGGTGAGGACTTCGTTGTCCGCAGGCGTGTCCAGCTCGTCCACGTCGCCGTGCGTAGACGAGAACAGATTGTGAGCTGAGCTCCCGCCCTCAATGGAGACAAATGTGACCGGGGACACGCTGGTGCAGCGCTTGAGCAGGTTGGCGATGGTGTCGGACCAGATATCACCCACCTGAAGTGGGTCCGAAACAGTTGGCGCCGTGGCCTGCCGGTAGTAGTGGTGGGACTCATCTCCACTGTGGCCTTGACTCTGGAATGAAGTGCTCATTGTTCGCCTATTCCCTTACCCGCCGGACATCGGCATGGCGGACTCCCGCTCACGGCTGTACCTTGGCTGTCAATCGCCGTAGCCAATTCTTCTTGTACGCAACGTCGAACTGCCACCCACAGACCGTGCACGAGACGGTATACCGCCTCCCGTCCGCCGGCCTGTCGTGAGGCGACTGGTACAGTCTTCCCTCGGGGTACCGAACGTTGCAGTTTGGGCACTCAACGTATCGTGTGGTCTTGGCCATCGGCAACCTCAAGCCTTCACGGCGTAGAAGTCCACACCCTCGCCGTTGGTGTCTGCGTCGATGAATATATCGGCCAGGTCCATCCAGCCAACCGAATCGAAAGAGATGCTCTCGCCGGCGTCCAGTCCGTCGTTGACCGTGCTGTCAACGTCCGAGCCGCCCACGTACACCTGCCCTGTGTTGCCGGCCTTCGCCCGTATCGAAACTGAGCGCACTCGCCTGGAGGCCGACAATGCCACGGCGGTGCCGCCAGTGGTCACGATCGCCTCGCCGGAGAGTATATGAGGGCTTTCCGAAGCCATTCTTGCCTCCTGAATATCTAATCAGATGCCTGACCCAATGCCTGACAAGTAATAGCTGGGCGACAGGACCAGCTCAACAACCGCGTGTCCTCCGGCCCCATCGCCAAACCGAGCATCCAGGCTATTCCGTGATGTCCATCCAGATCACCAGCAGGTCAAAGCCGGTGGTATCCGTCGTGCTGAGCTGTATGTTGCCTGCGGATGTTATCGACGCCTCGCTTGTGAAGTTCTGCACCTGGTTGGCCGGGGTCGCATTGTCGGGATCGAACCCGATTACGGCCACCAGCTTGTCCCCCGTGGCGATGCCCGTCACCGCTATGTTGGCGGCCGCCGTCGTGCCGTTCACCAGGTCCACCTGAAAGACCTTGTCGTTTAGTATCGCGTCCATCTGCTCCGCTACCGGAGCGGTCCTGCTTACCATGCTTCCTCCTTTACCTACCTCTGGTCATGATTCAGCGACCGGCGTTTACGTTGACTGATCCCTTGCGGGTGAATCCCTGATCCATCGCCGACAGCCGAGTGCTAATAGCTGAAAGCCAAACTCCCCTACACCACGCCCGTGATGTTGTACTGCAGCCCGGTGTGCGAGGCGCTCGACCTCGCCCCGCTGCGCTCTGTAAGGGCGTGCCGGAAGCTCACGGTGACCACGGTCTGACGCTTCTGCGTATCGCGGTCAACGTCAATGGTCAGCTCCCGCCGGAATCCTTGCGCCCACTGAGTGCGGTTAACGACCAGCAGGCGGCCGGTGTCCGTTCCGTTTCCTGCGTCCGTTACCTTTCCGTCGATGTCTGCCAGACGCATCTGCTCGGACACGATCACCGGGATGCCCTCGATGGCGCCCAGCATTCCCGTGAGCAGAGTGGCGTTGGGGCCGAGCTTGTCCATCGTCCTGAACTGGGAGACCGACTGCGCCCGAATGAATGTATTGACGTCCATGACCCAGGCCAACTGCGACGGCCTGGCCCCGTACTTGCCCAGCTTGACACGGATCTCGTTGAACATGTCGTCTGACACGGCGGCGGCGTGGTCGTTGGACTGCGCCGTGTTATCCACCAATGGCAGGTGCATCAGGCCGTCGTACCCTATCAGCCAGTGGCCCTTGCCCGCGTCGGTGGGCGCTATCGTCGCGCCGTCAGCGTTGATGTTGTTCGTCGCTGAGCTGTCCGCGTTCAACACGATATCGTCCAGCACCTCGGCCACGTTGCGCACGAGACCCGCGCGAATCTCCGGCAGCATGGCGATGACCCCGTCCTCCTCCAACGTAAAGGAGTACGGCACCTGTCCCACAAGCTCGTAGGCGTTCAGTGTCGTCTTGCCGGTGGAAAGCGCCGTCGACGTTGTCGGGATGTTCTCCGTGCCGGGGAAGAAACTCACGTCACCCAGCTGTCGGGGAATGTCAAAGGGGTTGGAAGGCATGGGGAACGTGGGTATCAGCGGCGCAACCAGGGTCTGGAGGTTGACATCCAGCCACAGCTCTCGCGACTCCAGCGTTGCCACCAGCTCGTCTCCCGCTCCGGCAGTGGTGCTGTCCATAGCCGCCCTGGTCATGGACTGCAGCATGGACCGGCTGAAGCCCTGGAACTGGCCGGTGGACTTGCTATCCACCGAGAACCAGGAGTCCAGCTTGCGTGTGGCGGCCTCGTGAGACGCCTGAATGTCCGCGGGCGTGATGCTGGCGGCCAGCAGCCTCTTGGCTTCCTCCGCGCGCTCGATCCAGACAGGGCCATAGCCCTCTCGTCGCTGGGAGTATGCAAACCGCCTCACCAGCGCCAGGTCCAGAATGTCCATGCCGACGTAGGGGCCTTCCGGCACCTTGGGCAGCGAAGACTCCTCGGCAGTGCGGGCCAAGGCGCTGCGGCGCACGTTGCGTTCCCTCTGCTGCGTGCGCTGGACCTCCTGCTTGATTCGCTCAGTCTCCTCCTTCAGGAGCCCGACGTCCCTGGTCACGGGATCGAACCTCTCCTTGACGAAGGCGTTAATGTCCGCAAGGTCTTTCTTTATGGCTTCCACTTCGGCACCTGCCATTGATTCCCCCTCCTGTTAACTGCTTCAGAAAATTCGTTGATGCATTTATTCAACCCGCTGAACCGTCAACGGCTCACAAGAGTTTCCCGCGCCTCACGTACCAAGCGGCTGATGTCCGCCAGCTCAGCGTCGCCGGTGTCAGGCTGCGGCTTTGCCCCCACGTACCTTGCGCCGTCCACCACGTCGCGTATCAACGCCATGGCCATCGAAAGGTCGTCGTAGTCGTCGGGCGATAAGTTGAAACCCAGGTGCCCGGGACTTCCAACCGATTCTGAATCGCCATCAACGGGGCTGTCTTGGCGGACCTCGCGCTCACCAGGCCCCCAATCGTCGACGCCTAGAAACGAGTCCAGCATCCGCCTGTGGGCCTCTCGCAGAGCGCCAGGGTCCGCGGGAACCGAGACGATGGACCACTCCAGCATCTCCGATCGGACGTCCCGCCAGCGGCCGCTACCTATCGGAACACTCTCCGTGGGCACCCAGCTAATGGACGCCGCCCGCAGGAAGCCCTTGTCCCAGGCGTTCTTCACCCGCTGCACGAAAGGGTCGTCGTCCAGAAACTCGAAGTCGGCTACCATGCCGCCGTCACCCGTGCGCTCCAGCTTCAGCGTGCGGCCAATGGGAAGGCCACCGGACGGCGAACGCCCCACGGCGTCGTGCGCCCACATCACCACCGGGTTGCGCATGTAGTTGTCCAGCGACAGCCCTTCAAAGTCCAGGTCCGGCGGCTGCCGCAAACTCTCGTTGCCGGCGATGGTCACCTGGTATC
>JACZVF010000198.1 GCA_022572805.1 Chloroflexota bacterium | reverse complement strand
CTCATAGTAGTGCATAGCTGTTTCTGGATAGCCCAATTCATACCCTGGATCGGCTGACCAGCTAGGGCAATCCGCACGGATGAGGCGGCGTTAACTCTTGCCCTCGTTAACAGGCGATGTTTATAATGACGTCGGATTGGCCGGCCTGTCGACAGTCGGTTCATGAATGCCGGCAGCCGGCGCTGATGGCCCAAAAATCACCTGACTGTCAATAGGGAGCAAGACCTTGGAGGGTTCAACGAACATGGAACAGAAGAAGGACAATAAGCTATCTCGCAGGGCGTTTCTCAAGGGAGTCCCGCTGGGAATTGCCGGCGCTTTCGTGCTCAGTTCCATCTCTCGCGGCCTGTTCTCCTCCAAGTCCCCAGGTTCTGGCCGTTACCCAAATGTCCCCGAGGGGTCCATTTTCACCCCGGCAAAGGGCCGGGACCGCACCGATATTTAGGCCTCTAAACGCCGCCGCTCCACCCCTAAGAAATGCGGTCAACCAGGCATTTGCGGACGCGGTTGCGCCTGTTTTATGCGCCCCTTCTCGACGCTATCCTTCAATCGCGTGAGTCCCCCTTGCACGCATGTGGGTATACGCTGTGGCGCGCCACTACGTGTGAACACCCATCTTCAAACCCACCAACCATCCATAAGAATACGAGAGATTACGGATTCCATCTAAATTTGCCCCTTGTAAGCTGGTAAGGAAATCGCATTACGTGATACCTGTAACAGTGGCCTCTCGACGGTGAAGTCGGCGGGGCTCCGACGGAGGAACCTGATAATGGGAACCACAGCCTCTCGCAACCCCGACGACCTCATGGGGCATGACCTCAACATACTCAAGGAATATGCGGAGCGGGTCATCGTTCACGGCGACGTCCTCAACGACACCGAGGAGGACGACAGAGAGACCCGATTCCGCAACTTCGCGGAGATTGGCGACTCCTTCAGCCTAACCGAACGAGACATGGTCAGCATGCTGTTCGAGGGCCTGTTCCACCAGGGACCAAAGTGCTGGTGCGCGGAGTGCCGCACGAACGACGTCACCTAGTCTTATTTCCTCAGAATACCCGAGGGAAACAAGGCCTCGCCAATATCAGGCGGGGCCTTTGGCTTGTCCGACATTGGCCCGTCGGTCTACACCAATTCGGGACAAGGTATTTCCCAGCGCGTCATGCCTGCCTTATGATGTCTCCTGATGTCCAAGCCATCCCCAAAAGTCCTCATCATCGGCAGCGACGGCAGCATTGGGAGCCACCTGCGCGCCTACTTGGAATCCCAGGGGCGAGAAGTCATCGGCACAACCCGCAGGCCGGGCCGTGTCGGCGACTCATGCCTGTACCTGGACCTGGCCGCCGACGTCGAGGCGTGGCCCGTCCCCGAGGGCGTTGCCGCAGCCGTCATCTGTGCCGGAATAAGCAGCGTTCAGGCATGCGCCATCGACCCCAATGGCACGGCCGACGTGAACGTACACGCCACGGTCACGCTGGCCAAATTGTTGGCCTCTGCCGGTTACCCGAAAATCTTCTTTCTGTCCAGCGGCCACGTATTTGACGGCGAAAGACCCCTGGAGTCCGCGGATGCCCGCCTGTCGCCCGTTACCGAGTACGGCAGGCAAAAGGCCGACGCCGAACGCAGGCTGGCGTCCCTCGGAAACACAATCGCCATCGTCCGCCTGAGCAACGTTTTGACGCCGCACAACCCTCTTATACGTGGATGGACCGAGTCCCTCAAAGCCGGCCAGGCCATCAAGCCCTTCTCGGACATGACGATGGCGCCGGTGCCGGTCTCCTTCGTGTCCCAGGCGCTCGCCGCCATTATCGACCAGCCCACAGGCCGGGTCTGGCAGATTTCCGGCGCGAAAGATGTATCATATTCCAATGCCGCCAGCCTTGGTGCGCGGGCGCTGGGCATGCCACAAAAACTGGTGCAGCCAATCAAGGCAGCGGAGGCCGGATTCGCTGAGACGGTCCGCCGGTACACATCCATGGACAGCAGCCGACTCTCGAATGAGCTGGGCCTTAAACCGCCAGACGTCGACCGCACGGTAGAGCTGGCCTTCACCAATCCCTCGGCCCTGGGCTCCGTTCGGTAGGCGCTGTGGACAGTTCAGGTCGTGCGAGACTAGCTGCCACTGAGAAACTGTCTTTCCGGACCGGGGGTGATCCGCCGCGGCGGATGCGGCGTTCTCCATTTGTCATTCCGAACCGGGGTGAGGAATCTGTTGCGTAGGTCATCTCAACGAACGCGCCTGAGATTCCTCGTCGTACCTCCTCTCCGAGGATTCGGAGTCCGAACTGGTACATGATAGAGTGTCGGACGGAATGACATAAGGACATCGGAATTTTACTATCGCCAAACTCCATCAGGCGTACAATTTGCGAAACGTTGAGGTAGGTAGCCCATGAATTACGACGTCATCGTGGTTGGTGGCGGCTCGGCGGGCGCTGCCGTTGCGGCCAGGCTCTCCGAGGACCCGCACCGCGCCGTGCTGCTGCTGGAGGCCGGCGCAGACTACCCCGATTTCGAGGACATGCCCGACGACATCAAGCTGGGACTGGGCACTGGCGCGGATTTCTTCAACATCGAGGACCGCCACAACTGGCTTTTCACGGGTCATGCCACCGACGACGCGCCGCCAATGGACGTGCCCCGAGGCAAGGTCATGGGCGGCACCAGCGCTATCAACGGCCAGGTCTTTCTGCGGGCCATCCCCGACGACTTCGATCGATGGGTGAGCATGGGCAACGACCTGTGGGGCTTCGAGCAGGTGCTGCCCTACTACCGCAAACTGGAGACGGACCTGGATTTCCACGACGACTTTCACGGCAGCGACGGCCCCATGATAACGAGGCGTCACAAGATCGAAGACCTCCTGACGGACCAGATTGCCTTTTACAATGCCTGCCTGGCCGCAGGCTTTCCATCCAATGACGACCACAACCACCCGGACGCCACCGGCGTGGGCCCCTACGCCCTGAACAATCCCAACGGCATTCGCTGGAGCACGGCCATGGGCTACCTGAACCCGGCGCGCCACCGGCTGAACCTCAGTATCAGACCGCAGTGCACCACGCGGAGGGTCCTGCTGGAAAACGGCCGCGCCGTGGGCGTCGAGGTAGAAAGCGCCGGAGAGATATTTCGAGTATACGGCGACGAGATCGTCCTCAGCGCCGGCGCCATTGGCTCGCCCCACCTGCTGATGCTGTCCGGCATCGGTCCCAGGGAGCAGTTGGAGGCCCACGGTATACCTGTCATACACGATGCGCCCGGCGTGGGCCGGAACCTGCGCGACCATCCAGCCGTCCACGTCTGGTGGGAATGCCGGGACGACTACCCGATTCCTCCGGTGGGTGTCGGCGCGCAAAAGGTCGCCCTGCGCTACAGTGCCGAGGGCTCGGACCTGGACAGGGACATGATTACCATCATGCGGTTTAACAACGAAACGCGCATGCTCATAATGTCGGTGGGAGTCTACCTGGCCAAGTCAGCGGGCTCCCTCACCCTGGCGTCGGCAGACCCCAATACGCAGCCCGTGCTGGACTATAATTATATGTCCGAGCCCTTCGACCTGGAACGTCTGCGCTCCGGTGTCCACCAGTGCATCCGGCTGTCCGAGCACCCCGATTTCGGCAAGATCATCAAAAGGCTGCACCAGCCGTCTCAACAGGAGCTCGACTCCGACGACGCGCTGGACGACTGGATAAGGCGCAACGTTTCCACCATGCACCACATCTCCAGCACCTGCAAGATGGGCCCGGCCTCGGACCCCATGGCCGTTGTGGACCAGCGGGGCAAGGTACGCGGCATCGACGGTCTGCGTGTGGCCGACGCCTCGATCATGCCGGATTGCGTGCGGGCCAACACCAACGTCACGACTATCATGATCGGCGAGCGGGTGGCCGACTTCATCAAGCAGGGCGAATAATTCTGTACATCCGCGTCTCCTCTTTCGCCAAGAATAACGCTAGATAGTGCAGTGACAAGCCATCGCCTGACATTGCGGCTAAGGACTATCCAAAATTGCTCCAGCGCTTTCAGCACCTGTACAGCGAAGATGTCCGCATCGAGGCGGAGCGTCGCTTCGGGCTGACCGGCGTGCCGTGGGAGCCCATGACCGGCAGCCACAGCTACGTCTACGACTACCATCGCGGCGGCCACGCTGTGCTGCCCGTTGTATTAAAGGTAACCCACACGCTGCACCGCACAGCCAACGAGATCAGCGGCGAGCAGGATTTTTTGGATTACCTTGCGGTACATGGCGTCACGGTTAGCCGTCCTGTTCTATCAGCGTCCGAAAACTACGTGGAGATTATCCCAGCCGAAGAGGGCGAATTCCTTGCCTGGGCGTTCCGGAAGGCTCCCGGCGCTTTAGTGGAGTGGACCCAATGGACACCCGAGATATTCAAGAAGTGGGGCGCGGTTTTGGGCAAGATGCACCGGCTGTCAAAGGCTTATAAGCCGTCCCGTCAGCCATCGGGGGAAGAGTGGCGCAGGCCCCACTGGCACGAGGACGAGTACTGGGACTTTTCGGTGGCCACACCAGGCGTCGAGCCATCCCTGCTGTCAAAGCGGCAGCAACATAGAGATTGGCTGATGTCGCTGCCGACGGACGCGGACGCATTTGGTCTTGTCCACACCGATCTCCACCAGTGGAACCTCTTCTGGGACGGCGCGGACGTCTGGCCCATCGACTTCGACAACCTGCAGTTCGACTGGTTCGCCATGGACTTCGCGGCCATCATCCAGAACGTGGTCATATGCCAGGCGCATAACCACAGCCTGGGACAGCACGAGTATTGGTCCGGCGGAACCAGCATGGACAGCCAGACCTTCTTGGACTACTTCATGCAGGCGTTCATGGCCGGTTACCGAACTGAGAACACCCTCGCCCCCGACTGGATTCAGAAAATCCCGGGCATGCTCAACCGGCGGCACCTGAGCTTCTACTTCGATGCGGCGTCAGACGACGGGTTCCGCGCAAAGTCGCCTGATGCCCAGGCGTCAGGCTTCCCCTGGCGCACCCTGGACCAGCTTCGGTCAGAGGTGGAACACGACTTCTGGAGCCAATTCGATTTCAGCCGCTATTCGTGATAGCTTGTGCAGCAACAATCGAAGGTCGTGTCTTTTCATGCAAGGAAATTCAGGACTGATTTAGCCGTGTGCCGATCAAGCTACTTGACCCGCGTGGCCGGCCAGTCATACAAAGAAGGACTTTTTCAACCGACCAGGCCAACCGCCAATACAGAGTTCTTGGCCGGCGTGGTTGGTCAGTCATACAAAATAGGGGGACATGAATGAAATACGATGTCGTCGTGGTAGGCGCGGGATCTGCCGGGAGCATAGTCGCCACCCGGCTCTCGGAGGACCCGGAGCGGTCCGTGCTCCTTTTGGAAGCAGGCCCCGACTACGCCGACTTCGACAACCTGCCCGACGAGCTAAAGTATGGGTACGCCACCGCCGCCGACGTCA
>JACZVF010000197.1 GCA_022572805.1 Chloroflexota bacterium | reverse complement strand
CACGACGCCTCGAACACCGGCGCTACGCTGTTTATAGAGCCATTCGCCACCGTCGAAATGGGCAACGACTGGCGTGAACTGGCCCTGGAAGAGCAGCGCGAGGTGCTCAGAGTGCTGAGGGACCTGTCAACGCTGGTGGGGGAGACGGCGCCTGAGGTACGGCGGGGCAACGAGACCACTGCGAGGCTTGACTTCATTCTGGCCAGGGCGCGCTACAGCTACTCATTCAGAGGCGTGACGGCGTTGCCTCAACGGGCCGCAGACGCCGAAAAGCGCGACTCCGAGCACCGCCTCATCAATGCAAGGCACCCGCTTCTCGGCAGGGACGCCACACCCATAACCATCAGCATAGGGCCGGGCTGGTCGGTGCTGGTGGTGACAGGACCCAATACCGGCGGCAAGACCGTGGCCATGAAGACCGTGGGGCTGCTAACGCTGATGCACCAGTCCGGCCTGCAAGTGCCGGCGGACGAGGGCAGCATCCTCCCCATTTACGACGGCGTATTCGCCGATGTCGGCGACCAGCAGAGCATCGAGCAGTCGGTGTCGACGTTCAGCTCACACATGCGCAACGTGGTCGAAATATTGGAGGAAGCGACGCCAAATTCACTGGTGCTGCTGGACGAGTTGGGCACCAGCACCGACCCCGAGGAGGGCTCGGCGTTGGCCAAGGCCATCCTGGACCGGCTGGCCTCTCAAGGCATATCCACGGTGGTGACGACGCACCATCGCAATGTGGCCACCTTCGCGGAGGCCACCGCCGGCATGATGAACGCCAGCGTGCAGTTGGACCCAACAACGCTGTCGCCCACCTACCACCTGACCATGGGCATACCGGGCCGCAGCTACGCCATGGCGGTGGCGGCGAGGCTGGGACTTCCAGAGGAGCTAATGGAAAATGCCAGGTCGCTCATGGAGCCGCAGCACCTGCGATTCGAGGACTGGCTCAACGAGCTGCAGCGGGACCGCGAGCAGCTACAGTCCCGCATGGTGGAGACGGAGCAGACGAGAGCCGAAATCCAGCGCCTCAGACAGGAGCTTCGGGAGCAGGTGGACTACCTCGTGGAACACCGCGAGGACATCGTGGATAGCTTCCGCAGGCAGATTGTGGCGCAGTACGAAGAGGCCCGTCGGAAGCTGCGTCGCGTCGAGACCGCCCTGTCCTGGAGCACACCCCAAGTCACGCACGGCGGCACAGCCACGGCCGAGGAGGTCGCCAGAATCAAGCGCGAACTGGACGAGCAGAAACCAGCCCTTATGACCGCGTCTCAGGCCCGTCCCGCCGAGCAGAAGGCCATGGCTGTGGGAGACTACGTTCACATTCGCGGACTTAACCTCGTCGGCACCATCGGAACGCTACCGGAGGGCGGGGGCGAGGCCCAGGTTATCATCGGAAAGGTGCGGATACAGGTGGACTCCAGCAGGCTCACACCGGTGGACAGGCCGACTTATGAGCCCAAGACTACCGGCCCCGACGTGAGCACGGACCTCGGCCCCATGCTGGAAACGACTGAGCTGGACCTGAGAGGTCTTCGCGCTGACGAGGCCCTCATCAGGGTGGAGGACTTTCTGGACAAGGCGTTGCGGGACGGGTTCAGCTCCGTCCGCATCATCCACGGCAAAGGGACAGGCGCGCTTCGGCAGGCGGTGCGTGACCATCTGACACGGCATCCGCTGGCCCGTTCCTTCGAGCCGGAGGCCCGCGAGCGCGGCGGCAACGGCGCTACGCTTGTGGAGCTGGCATAACCCCGTTGCTCAAATTCTCCGACCGGCATTCCTTCAGTCGGCCAAGACCTCAATCTACTCCCCAAATTTCCCAAGCCAATTAAGGAAACCAGATCATAGAGCTAAATCGTGACCGGTTCATCGACCAGGCCAAGGACACCAGTATCACCTGGGACCTGATTGTGATAGGCGGCGGGGCGACAGGACTGGGCACGGCGCTGGACGCGGCCTCCCGGGGCTACAGGACAGTTTTGCTGGAGCGTGATGACTTCGGCAGCGGGACCTCAAGCCGCAGCACCAAGCTGGCTCATGGGGGCATTCGATACCTGGCCCAGCGGGACTTTTCGCTGGTGAGAGAGGCCCTGCGGGAGCGCAACCGCATGCTGCGCAACGCGCCTCACCTTGTACGGAAGCGGTCATTTGTGATCCCCGTCGGCGGGTGGGCGGCAAAGCTTTACTACGGTGCGGGCCTGAAGCTGTACGACCTGCTGGGGGGCGCCAGAGACTTTGGCCGCTCCAGGATGCTAAGCAGGGATGCGACGCTTCAGGCGGTGCCTACGCTGAAACAGCAAAGGCTATACGGCGGACTGGAGTACTTCGACGGCCAGTTCGACGATGCCAGAATGGCGATCTGCCTGGCGCAGACCGCCGCCGATTACGGCGCTACGGTTATCAACCACATCGGCGTGTCATGCCTTCTTAAGACCGGCAACCGCACGACGGGCGTGGAGGCAATTGACCAGCTTTCCGGAGAGACCCTTTCCGTATCGGGCAAGGTCGTCGTCAACGCGGCCGGCATCTTCGTCGACGAGATCGGCGCTCTGGATAACAGCGACGCCGAGCCAACGTTGGCCTTTAGCCAGGGTTCGCACATTGTTTTGGATAAGAGACTGCTTCCCGGCGAAAGCGCCCTGGTCATACCGGCCACGAAGGACGGGCGCGTGCTCTTTGCCATACCCTGGCACGGCGTGGTGTTGGCCGGGACCACCGACATCCCAGTTCCAAAGCCTCTCGTCTCTCCGAAGCCGGCTCCCGATGAGGTGGACTTTCTCCTGACACACCTGGAGGAGTTCCTGGTGGATAAGCCAACCAACGGCGACGTCAGGAGCGTGTTCGCCGGCATCCGTCCATTGCTGGCGGGGACTGGCGGCGCAAAGACGTCGTCGCTTTCCCGCAGCCACGCCGTCTTTACATCCGAAAACGGGCTGGTCACCGTGGCCGGAGGCAAGTGGACCACGTACCGGCAGATGGCAGAGGATGCCGTAAATCGGGCCGCCGTAGTCGGAGGCCTGGCCCGGCGTACGTGCGTCACCAGCGACCTCAGGCTGGCAGGCTACCCAACCTCGGACGATGCGGCGGAGGGTCTGGACTACGGTTTCGATGCCTCACAATTAAACTCACTGGAGGCTGAATCACCACCCCTGAGGGAGCCGATTCACCCCTGCTTGCCGTACAGAAAGAGCCACATCGTCCACGCTGTTCGAAACGAGATGGCGCTAACACTGGAGGACGCGCTGTCCCGACGTACGCGCTCGCTGTTGTTGGACGCCAGGGCCAGCATAGAGGCCGCCCCGGCTGTGGCGGAGCTGATGGCACGGGAGTTGGGCAAAGACGTGCAGTGGACGCAATCTCAGATCAAAGACTTTTCAGAAACGGCGCGGGGTTACATGCTGCCTGGCTTCGCCAAATAGTTAGCCTGGTGGCCTGTGGTTCGACACTCTCCGAAGAATCGGACACCACGATCGTATTTTGGTATTTACGTTCGTCCTGAGCCTGTCGAAGGACATTTCATGCAAGTCTGACGCTTTTTGTGCGAGGCCCTGCCCGTAAGACGACAGCTTGCCATTCGGATGGCGTACAGTATTTAGAACGGAATCCAGCATTCCGGAGTCAGAGTAGATTCCAATGAGATATTTTCGGATAATACGTATGTTGCCGGCGCTGGCGTTGGCTACCCTGGCGATAGCGGCCTGCCAGGGCTCGACGTCCGAGGTGGCGCAGCCGTCGCCTACGCCCTCGGTTGCAACAGCCATTCAGCGCACGGCCACGGCCACCACCTCCCTCAGCACGGCCACCGCGGCCGCCACTCGCGTGCCGACCCCGACGCAGACTCCGACTCCCACCGCAACACCAAGGCTACTGCCCTCCCCCAGTCCAACACGAACTCCAACGGCCTTGCCGAAAGGCCCTGCGGTTGTCGTGGGCAACGTGAGTTTCGGGGCAGAGATCGCCAATACGCCAGCGCTGCGCAGCAGGGGGTTGTCCGGCAGGCCAAACCTTCCGCCGCAGACCGGAATGCTGTTCATATTCGAAAGCGGCATGGCCTCCAACTTCTGGATGAATGAAATGCTGGTCTCCCTGGATTTCGTCTGGATAGGCGCCGACTGCACGGTGGTGGACGTCACGGAGAACGTGCCACATCCGGAGACAGCGACTTCATCCCTGCCCCTGTTTCACTCCGCCCGACCTGCAGCGTTCACGTTCGAAATAAACGCGGGTGAGGTGGAAGCCCTTGGGCTGGCAATCGGCGACGATGTGCGCTTCAATGGCATCGATGTCGACGGAGCGGACTGCTAGGCGGGTCATGACGACGGAAGGCAACAAGCTAAACATCATCTTCATGGGCACGCCGAAGGTCGCCGTGCCTGTTCTCGAAGCTTTGGAGAAGACCGGGCACCAGCTAGTCGGCATTTACAGCCAGCCCGACCGCCAGTCCGGACGGGGCAGGCGCGTGAACCCGACGCCGGTGAAGGAGGCCGCCCTGGGACTTGGTCTGCCGGTGTTTCAGCCGGCATCGCTGCGGCGTGACGAGGCGGCCCGTGAGGAGCTAGCGCGCCTGCACCCCGACCTCATCGTAGTGGCCGCCTACGGCCTGTTCCTTCCTGCCGAGACCTTTGGCCTTCCTCGGCTCAACACCCTGAACGTGCACCCTTCCCTGCTGCCAAGGTACCGAGGCCCCTCTCCAGTGTCCGCAGCCATTCTAAACGGCGACGCCAAGACCGGCGTGACGCTGATACAGCTTGACGAGGGCATGGACTCCGGCCCAATCGTCGCCAGGCGAACGACGCCTATTGAGCCCAACGAGACCTGCGACGCGCTGACGGAGCGATTGTTCCGCATGGGGGCGGACCTGCTTGTAGACGTCCTGCCCGCATGGGCCAGGGGCGAAATCAGGGCAGAGCCTCAGGTCGAGGCACAGGTCACAATCACCAGCCGTCTGTCGCGGGAGGACGGCCTGATCGACTGGACCAAATCCGCGGTTCACATCGCACGCCAGGTCCGCGCCTACCACCCCTGGCCTGGCACGCACACTATCTGGCAGGGCAAAACGGTCAAGATCATCGCGGCTACAGTATCAGGGGGGGTGGCCTCCCGGCCTGCGGGCACCGTCGCGGCGCTTGATGGCGGCGTTGGCGTTGCCACGGGCGATGGCGTGCTGGAGCTGCGCTCCTTGCAGATGGAGGGCAAGCGTCCAGCCAACGCGTCGGACTTCGTCCAGGGTTACCAGGACTTCGTAGGCTCAACACTGGGCCGGTAATGCTATAATCCCGGCACCGCAAAGATACGTTCCCTTTCATGAATCCCAGTCCGATAATAGCGCGGCGGCGAAACAACTCGGAACAACAAGGAGTCTCAATGGACAAGGCGTTGGCAGATGTAAAGATTCTGGACATGTGCACGGTTCAGGCCGGACCGTCTTGCGCGCAGCTTCTGGGCTTTCTTGGCGCGGACGTCATCAA
>JACZVF010000027.1 GCA_022572805.1 Chloroflexota bacterium | reverse complement strand
CCCCGGTCCTGTCGCTGGATGTCCCCAGTGGTTTGGAGGCGTCAACCGGAGCGGTCCACAACCCTTCGATCACGGCGACGGCTACGCTAACCCTTGCCTTGCCAAAGGAGGGTCTTCGTGCTGGCGCAGCGAAGAGCAGCGTGGGAGAGCTTTACGTGGCCGACATCGGTGTTCCACCAGACCTGTACTCAGCTCCCGGGCTAGGCCTGGAAGTCGGGCCAATCTTCTCCCAAAACGAGATTATCAGGATATGGTGATCCGCCTGGAATCCGGGTACATCACAGATTGCCTAGTGCCGGTAAAGATGCCGGTTGAGCTACCCGGCCTTGTTGGGCGCGCGCTGTCAACCCGTGGTTCGTGGCTCAAGAACCTTGCATTGGGGGCCTTCACGAACTACCTGTTGTTGACGCCCTTTTGGCCACATAGTTTTAATTCGTCGGAAGAAGTTCCCTGAATCCGTCCTGTCGCGAGGTAAATCCCAATGTCGTGATGACCTGTTGGGCCGCCATCTCGTATGACATGTCCTCCAGATTCAGCACGAGGTCATATTGACTTTCGTCCAGTAGCTCGTTTTCCAACAGGTGCTGGAACATGGAGACCGCGGCCCTGTCTGCCCGCTTTAACCACTTCCGTGCGTGCCGATGTGATAGCCCCAGTTGGACCTCTGCCCTTCGCGCCCGAAGCCCTTCCGTAGCTGTCACCAGTACGCGCAGAACCCGAACGTCTGAGGGGACAAAGAGATGACTGCCATGTCCATGCATCACAACTTTTCCCTCTCTGGCCAGCTTCCTTATCACGCCTTTCAGGGCTCTCTGATACTGGTACTCCGTAAGGTAGTCATCCTGACCATGGTCTAGGCCTCCAAACCAGTCACCTCCCATTTCGAAGCCCGAGTCGTGCCAGGCGTACCGCTCCCAAGAATTCACCGAGGCCCTCAGCGTTCTGCTCCACCAGGACCGATAGCTCAGTTCGAGCGCCCTTATCTCACCGACGCTACGTCTTAGGCGGAGGCTCATCTCCTCATGTATTTCGTCATCGACGAACTTGCTTTGCGTGAGACCGGCAACCTCTCTGCCGACGATGTCTGACCCGCATTCGGGCAGTCCCGTTATCGTGATGACAGGCATGGGCTCTGGAGATTTGTTGGGCATCGGCCACCTCCAATGGCAAGCGCCGGATTCTGCATTCGTCCGGTAGAGGCCTACTTGAGCCACTGTCTATCGGTGTCTCTAAGTTCTCTCTCCGCGCTGGCCGCCAGGTGCGCCAACGTGCTGCTGTATCGCTTGGCGAAGAGTTGGGCCGCCGCCTTATACACGTTTCTACCTATTTCAGCATCATCTGAGCAGAGCTGAATCAAGGACGTCGCCGGTATCGCCAGCACGTCCATGTCGGTCAGAGCCTCACCTGAGGTAATCAGCGTCCCCGATTCCAGCAAGGCCGCCATCGGGAACGAATCTCCCGGCCCGGCGACGCGCACTGATATTTCCCCCACGCCTGAGTGGGCGGAAAGTTGCGCCTCACCATCGATGATGATGAACAGGTTTGCCCCTGTCTCTCCGCCCTTGTCCAGAGCCGCTCCCTTTGGAAATGCCATCCTCTCCCCCAACGAGGCCACCCTGTCAATTTGGCCAATCGACAGGCCCACGAAAAGGTCAACGTCCCTGAGCAAATTCGTTGTCAAAAGAGGCAAATCCAAGGTGGCGGTCAGGGCGGGCGCCTTATCACTTCCGTTCTTGGGCGGGTGGGCCAGGCTTCCCCGTCCAGATACTGAAGTCGTGCTTCCGGTGGCGCTCTGGAAATCATCCCGATGGAGTCCCTCCTGGGCGTCTCCCGCGGTAAACACCCGTACCTCTACGGAAGAATTCCTTTGTACGCCTCTACAGGTATTGCCCTTCACAAGCTTCATCAGTCCTTTTCGCTCCGGCACGAACATGACGATAGCTTCGACTCCAACCCTTTCGGCGTAAGAAACTATGCCGTCGGAGGCGCGGGCAGCCATGACGGCATCGCAGTTCCAGCGGCCCAAATTGCCTGTCTCCCCCGCGACACCGCGTAGGTAGGCCAGCGCTTCCATTCGCTCCGCCTCCTCTCGCTGGCTTCCCAGAACTACGTGCCCGCCAATTGTCTGGGTCTTGATGGGATGAAGCACCTGAAGCAGAGTGACTTCGGTATCCGGCCCTATCTCCTGACCAATCAGAGGGATAACCTCCTCGGACTTCTTAGTTCCATCCAACGGCAGCAGCACCTTTTGATACATTGTCTACCTCCTAGACGGTTTCCAAGGACTCAAACAAAAAGGCCGCATGAATCCATCGCTTTGCGAAATCCATACGGCCTGATCGCTCATTTCCTCACCACCTTGTTCGGCCAATACGATCCGGCAAATGGGGCCGATCGAATCGGCATACGCTGCCCTTCAGTGACTGAGGTTAGCTAATTTTGTCTATTCGCTTAGGTGAACAATGACATCAATTTCCCTTAAAGCTGGTATTGCCTCTGAATTGTGGTGGCGACCCGAAATTGAACAGAGACTAAGTTACGATTGAACGTTTGTCAACATTGTGACAGTAGTTACAATGTTATTCGTAATATGTCTACCCATATTACAGGGGTTTCCTATCTCCTATTTCATGAAAGAGAATGTCTGAGCAGCCTCGAAACACGTTACGCCCCTGCAGAGATAGCCTCAAGCCGTTGGTTCGAAGCGGTGATGCCGACCACCCCTAAAACGTGTGGTGTATACCGTTGCATGGCTCGATTGCGACAGCAGGTGCAGTAAACTTGATTCCTCCGTCGCGCATCATGTTCACCCCATTTGTATCGCTTTAATTTCGAGCGTGACCAAATAGGCAAGAGAGTATATGCTTGCTTGAACGCATCGGTCCACAATGAATGAAGCAAGGAGCATGCCGTGAAAGTAGTTGGTCTCAAGACAATGGTCGTTGAAAACGAGGAGCCGTACATTGGTGGCAGATACCTGCTGTTCCTGGAACTCGCGACGGACGAAGGAATCACAGGGCTTGGCGAGCGCATAACAGGGAACGCGTATTCGCGTAGCGTAGGCGACCTAAAGTCGCAGATCGGCCTGATTGAGGAGCTGGCCGGCCAGTATGTAATTGGAGAGGACCCATTTAACATCGAGAGAATCTGGGACCGGATGTACGCGTCGCGCCACGACTTCCGCCACCCGAGCCTTTACGCCACGCCGGTGATTAGCGCGATCGACATGGCGCTGTGGGACATAGTCGGAAAGGCGACGAACCAACCGATCTACAATCTCCTGGGCGGACGGTACCATGAGAAACTCCGAGCCTACGCTTACATGCCCGGCGCACCGTTCAATGACGATCCCAAACGGGCCGGCGAGGTCGCTACGAGGCTGCTCGAAGAAGGGAATACGGCTTGCAAGTTTGACCCTTTTACGCCCATCTATCCGATACCGAGAGACATTCCGCTGCGGGAGATCGAGAACGCGGCGAAGATATTCGAAAGCATTCGGGACGCCGTCGGCAACGATTTGGAGGTGGGAATTGGGACACACGGTCAGTTGACGACCTACAGTGCGATTCGTGTCGCGGACTTTCTCGAACCGTACCACCCATTCTGGTTTGAGGAGCCGGTGCCGCCTGAGAATATCGATGAGATGGCCAGGGTC
Organism: Chloroflexota bacterium; assembly: GCA_022572805.1. Taxonomy (GTDB): domain Bacteria; phylum Chloroflexota; class Dehalococcoidia; order Lucifugimonadales; family JADFKI01; genus Casp-Chloro-G4. The sequence goes on along the minus strand of JACZVF010000027.1, from coordinate 16,175 downwards.
GCTGCCCACACAAGCATCCCCATAGCCAGCGGCGAGCGCCTGGTTACGAAGTACGAGTTCTCGCAGTTGATTGAAAAGAAAGCGGCCCAGATCATCCAGTTGGACGTCGGTCAGTGCGGCGGGATAACGGAGGCGAAAAAGATCGCGGGTATCGCGGAGGCGCACTACGCCATGATCGCACCCCACATGTACTGCGGCCCGATCGCCGCTGCCGCCGCGATTCAAATCGACACCTGCTCACCGAACTTCCTCATACAGGAGGCCAACCAGGGACCGCTCCACAAAACGCTCTTCAAAGAGCCGCTGGTGTTCGAAAACGGCTACATCATTCCGCCGACCGGACCAGGGCTCGGCGTGGAGTTTGATGAGAACGTACTCAAGCGGCACATAGTCCAGTAGGCCACTTATCGTCTCCCGATTAAGCTCGACTCGTGACCGTCCGACAGTAACGGAGCGAAAATTGCATAGAAAGAACGCGTTGGAGCCACTGGCTACGCAGAAACATCCCGTAGCCAAATCTGCGGCTGCCTGCGCTAGGCAGTCACGAGTCCGTCAACCTGGCCCATTTGAGCGGGCAGGCGATGAAGGGCGGTAGATCGAGGGGAAGGCGGGGCGCATTTGCGGTGAGATTAGTGGGGACCTTCGGTAGGAGTGGACAGCTCCCGACAAGGGGACGGACTTCCCCCGAATCGGTGTCTATGGCACTGCTCAGGTCGGTCCGCTCGCGGCGGATGGCCACTTGGCGGAAATAACCATGCCTCGTGGCGCCTGAAACAACTTCTCATTTCGTCTAATGGCCACCATCGTTAGAGGTTGTCTAAGCCGGCGTTTCCCTTTTTGACTTCCTGCTGAAATAGGCGGAATGAGCGTGTTGAACAACCCCGAGGATGGTGTCGCAGTGCGGACATACCACGACTAAAACGTCCACTCCATTGATGCAGCAGTCTCGCCCATCAGGGGAGGATATCGTTCTTTCGCATCGAGGGCATTTCATGTGAACATCTCCTGGCCAAAACTATCGAGGCCGGTTGATAAACGCAAACTGGTATACAAAGCCCGCGATGGCGCCTCCAAGGAGTGGGGCAACCCAGTAGACCCAATGATTGGCCCATTCGCCTGCTACTAGCGCAGGTCCGAAGCTGCGGGCCGGGTTCATCGACGCCCCTGTAATCGGCACCGCCACGAGGTGATCTACCAAAACAGCCAGTCCAATGGCAATAGGCGCGAGGTTGCCCATGCCGCCTGGGTCCACCGCCGTTGCGAAGACTACGAAGACCAGGACAAACGTCAAGACGATTTCCATTAAGAGAGCCATGCCGATGGAAACGCCAGGTCCCAGAGAGTGAGCCCCCAGATTAGTGTTCGCGGCGTCGGGTATGGTTGCCAGCAGCAGCAGCACACCCACCACAGCGCCAACGACCTGTGCCACAATAAACATCAGACCTCTGGCGGCGCTTATCCTATTGGTTAGCATAGCCGCGAACGTGACGGCGGGGTTTAGGTGTCCACCGGAGATGTGCGCGGTCGCAAACACCAGAAGCGAGATCGCCAGTCCGTGAGCCAGGGCGATGGTGACCAGACGTGTGGCGGTTAGCTCCCCGCCTGTAAGGGTTCCGGTTATGATTACGGACCCTGCGCCCAGGAAAACGAATAGCAGCGTAGCGATAAATTCCGCGAACGTAGTACGCCATGCTTCCAAGGACTTTAATTCGCCTCTGTTGAGCTCCAACGCGTCTCTCATTGTCTCCGCTCGCCTCGTCCAGCCTTGGGTGGTCAGTAAGCTAATGCATCAAGAGCCGATGCGTCAACATCCTTCCATTTTCCCAGGAATATGGAAGGAGGGCCGAACGCCAAGGCGCAAATCAGTAACCAAAAATCTGGGGTGCGTGAGCGATTACCAAGTCGATTTAGTGGGGAATGGGAAGGCATTCAATCAGGTCGTGTGACGGCACACATCCAGAAGACCTGGCTGAAAACAACCGCGGCGAGAAGTCCTGCGACCCGGCACGCAACCGTTATCGGATTGATTACGAACGCGAGTCGTGTTTAGCCGGGGCCCTGGTGCGGCCGGACAAAATCAGATTGCTGTCGCCGAACTCGTGCCACAGGTAACCCGACGCAACCGCCTCAGCATAGGAGCTTCGAATCATCTCTTCGCCCGCTATGGCATACAGCATGGCGAGATGAGTGGCCATGGGGTCATGAAAGCCGGTGAGTATGCCGTCCACAACGTGAATACCCCTCTCCGGGTAAATGAACAGCCTCGTGAACCCCGACACCGCCTTGACCTGGTTTCCGTCCCAAGCGGACTCCAGCGCCCGTACCACCGTCGTGCCCACCGCGATGACCCGCCTGCCCTCGCGCATGGCCTCATTCACCGCCAGCGCTGTCTGCTCCGATACGCTGAAGGGCTCCCCGTACATGACCTGGTCCTCAAGGTCCGCGACCTCCACCTCCAGGCTTGATACACCCGTGTGCAGCAGTATGCCGGCGAATTTCACACCCTTCGCCTTCAGCGCTTTCACGACTCTTGGTGTGAAAGGTCGCGCCGCCGACGGCATTTCCGCGCTGCCGGATACTTTTGAAAACAGGGTCTGGTACGCTTCCAGTGGCTGGTCTTCGTCGACGTAGCCATATCGTATGGGCACACCGCGCCGCTCCATCGCCCCCACCACGTCGCCTTCGATTCGAACGAACCACAGCCGAGGCAGCCCCGGATACTGGGAGACAAGGTGGGCAGGCAATCCGGCGATTTCGATGCTTTGGCCGGGCTCCAAGGGTAAGGGACCTGGCTCGCCGGCGCTGAATCGCGGCTCGGCCAGCCATAGCTCTCCGCCGTAGTGGGTCGAAAGGTTAACAGTGAATTCGCCCAGGGGGCCCTTTGCCGGCAAGCTGGCGGGCATCGTGGCGCTCTCATTGATGACAATCAGGTCACCTGGCAGCAAGAAGCTGGGCAGGTCCCGAAAGCGGGCGTGAATGTTGCCGTCCGGCGTCGTCACCATGAGCCTAACCTCGTCGCGTGCCAGGCCTCGCTTTTCAGCAGTCGTCGTTGCCTGTAGATTTTCCGCTCTTTCGAAATTTAAGATTGCGCTCTTCACGTTATGCTGGTGCCTCCCGGCGCTCGCTTTGCGCCTTGTACCTGTTGCCAATGACCGATAGATTGCCTCCTGGCAGGCGCACGATAGCCGGCAAGAGACTGTCCAAGGCCCCGACCTTAAACCCCAGAGGTCTCAACGTCCATTTCACAGGCGTATCGCGCGAAATCGCCAGGTTGCACGAGCCGCGTTATCCACTTGGCAAACTCATCAAGGTGTCTTCGGAGCAAGTCCTTCGTATCCTCGTCAATTAACGACCCATCCGCGTCAAACCGCATTGGTGAAAATGCTTGGACCATCACACCCGGCTTCACCATTACCACCGAGCCTGTCTCTCCGAGCGTTTCCAAGAGCTGCATCTGGGCACGGGCTGTTCCGGCTCTTCCTCCCGCGCCTATGATCGTGGCGGGTTTGCCCATCAGGGACCCCTGCCCCTGGTCACGCGAAGCCCAATCGATGGCGTTCTTCAATGCGCCCGAGGTGCCCCAGTTGTACTCCGGGGTCGCGAACAGCACTCCATCGGAGTCCCGTACTGCCGATTTGAGTGCCGCCACTGAGCCGGGATCTCCTTGAGCCTCGACGTCGCCGTCATAGAAAGGGAGGGTCTTGATATCGAAGATAGTAATCTCCATTCGTTCAGGGGCCAACTCCTGCGCCGCCCTCAGCAATCCACTATTAAATGACGACTTGCGAAGGCTGCCTGAGATGCCCAAAACTCGGAGATGTGTGTCATTGTTCATTCCATCTGTCCTTTCCGGATTCTTGATTGTCGGCCTTTAGACTGTATTGGCGTTCGGCGCTTCTGCATCATAACAGCGGGATAAGTTTTCGAAATTTGACATTGCCCTCTTCAAGTTATGCTGCTACTTCCCAACGCTCACTTTGCGCCCGGTACCTGTTGCCACTGACCGATAGATTGTCTTGATTGAGAAGCCATGCCCAGAAAGGCAAGGTCGATTCGGGAAGCGGCCTGTCGGATATGTCCTCGCCTGGAAAGGCCTCCTGATGCATCTGCGTCCGCATGTCGCCGGGGTCAACGCTGACGACGCCAACACCGTCCTCCCTGAGTTCGTTGGCCAGCGTCAACGACGCCAGGTCCAGGGCGGCCTTGCTGGCCCCATAGCCTCCCCAGCCTTCGTATCCGCCAATTGCGGCGTCGCTGGATATGTTCACCACCAGGCCTCGACTCTTCCTGAGCAACGGCAGCATGATCTGCACCAGTGATATTGGCGCGATGAGATTGGTCGCCAGTACGCCTTCCAATTTGTCCAGCGGGTAGTCCGAGAGCGGGGGCAGTGGAGACGCCCCCAGCGTCGAGGCATTGTTTATAAGCAGGTCCAGGCTCCCGAAGTCGTCGGCGGTCTCTCCCAGCCTCCGGCGATGCGTCTCATCGGTGACGTCACCCGCGATGGCCTTTACCTCCGTGCCGTATCGTCGGAGAGACCGGGCTACGGCTTGTAAATCGTCCTCGCCTCGCGCAGTCAGTATAAGTCGATAATTTTGCTTTGCCAGGAACTCCGCCAGGAAGGCGCCCAAGCCCCGGCTGGCGCCCGTTATCAATGCTGTTCTGTTCATCTGTGATCTCCTTGATTCCGAGAATCCGATTGCATTTTCTGATCCGGCATTTGCTTGGTGCCTTACCGGATGTACACAGAATAGAGGGCCAACGAGTGCTGCACATCGGCCAGGAGGACAGATGGCGTCCAATCAAAAAGGACAGGCCAACGACCTGTCCTTGAGTACAGTGGAGCTGGAGTAGGCTATATCTGAATCAGGCCCCGCTGGACCGCTACGCTGACCGCCTCAGTGCGGTTATTGGCGTTCATCTTGCCCAGAATGGAGGTAACGTGGAATTTCACCGTGCGCACCGAGATGCCAAGGTCGGCAGCAATCTCCTTGTTTTGCATTCCGCGGGTCATTAGCGTCAAGACCTCGTGCTCGCGAGGTGTGACGGGCCTTGTAGCCGCATGCGAATCCGAAGAATGGCTTATCTGCTGGAGGAGTTTCGATGCAATAATCGGTTGAAGTAGCGAGCCTCCGGAGTGGACCACCCGTATGGCGTCGAATATCTGCTCCCGTGGCGTGCCCTTGAGCAGGTAGCCCTTGGCCCCGGCCTGCACGGCGGCCAGGATTCGTTCGTCGGTGTCGAAGGCGGTGAATACTATTACCCGCACGTCGGGGTTGGACTCCCTCATCTGGGTCAGGGCCTCGACTCCGTCGCCGTCGGGCATTTGCAGGTCCAGAAGCACTACGTCCGGCCGCATCTCCTCCACCAGCCGAGCGACCTCGTTGCCGCTTCCCGCTTCGCCCACGACCTGAAAGTCCGGCTGAGTGCTGAGCACCGCAGTCAGGCCGTCCCGGACGATGGGATGGTCGTCCGCCACCAGTATGCGCACCTGGGCCGTCATAGCGGTACGCTCACGCTGACTCGCGTGCCGACGTTGGGGCTGCTCTCCAGTTGCAGGCTTGCCCCCAGCAGCCTGGCGCGTTCGCTCAGGCCGGTCAGGCCGTACCTTTCCGTGGGAATGGATTCAGTGTCGAAACCAACGCCGTCGTCCGATATTGACAGCGTCACCGCGTCCGATGTCCACGCCAGTTTCAGTACCACATGGTCTGCATGGGCGTGCTTCACGACGTTGGTCAGCGCCTCCTGGGATATTCGGTACAGCCCGGCCTCAATTCGAGCGGACAACGGTCGAGCCCCTCCGGTCATTTCCAGGTTCGTAGGGAGTCCCAGCTTGGAGGTGTGCTCGTCGGCGAGGACCGCCAGGGCCTCCACGAGGCTGCGTCCCTCCAACGGCGTCGCCCTCAAATCCAGGACGGAGCGTCGAGCCTCCTCCAGATTGTCTCTGGTGAGGTCGAGGGCTTGCCGGACGGCCTTACGTACTCGTTCCACATCGGCATCGGCATCCAATAGCGCGTCCGCCGACTCCAGTTGCAACGAGATAGCCGAAAGCCCCTGGGCGATGGTGTCGTGAATCTCCCTGGCAAGACGATTCCGCTCCTCCGCTGCCCCAAGCTCCGCGCTCCGCTGGAACAGGCGTGCGCGCTCGACGGCGATGCCCAGCAGGTCGCCGATGGTATAAAGCAGCCGGAGGTCGTCCGGAGAGAGCTCTCGCCAGTCGGAGCTTGCTACGTTCAGCACGCCAATCTTTCTGTCGTTGCGCGAGTAAAGCGGAATGCTGGCGTGGTAACGAAGTCCGTCGGTCCCATCCACGAGGTTACGGAGCCGACTGCATTCGATGACGTTGACGTTGGCGGCTCCCTCCAGGTCGTCTTCCCGGAACGTCCGCAGGCAGTAGCAGTCCCCTTCCATAAGACGATGATTATCGGCCAGCGCCGAGGGCAGGTCCTGCGAGGCGGCGAGGTAGGAGTCTTGGGAATCCTCGCTCATGAGCCAGATCCAGCCCGCTTGAAGGTCGAGGAACTTGGCGACCTGGGCCAGCGTAGTGTTGAGGGCCTGAGAGAGATCGACCTCGCGATTGAGGGCCTGCGCGATGGCGTTCAAGATGGATAGCTCGCGGTTGCGCCGCCTCAGCTGTTCGGTATCATTTTGGACAGCCGGTCCCTCAGCCATAGGCTCTCCTTAAAGCTGAGTATATGGGGAGGGGCTTAGAGGGTCAATAGCCGGTCCCAGTCGCATCCGGAAGGGTGTCGTTGGCGTGGTTGGCGCTGCACGGCGTCTCGACCACGGGCACGAAGTCACCGCGCAGGCTTTGACGAGCCGGCTCCAGTTTGCCCGGCGTGCATAGGCGCCAATCCTTATGCCGTGGGAAGGGAATGCTTTTGCGTAAATCTACCTCAGAGGCCAAGCCCTTGTGATCCAAATCCGGTACCCATTCTTAATAGACTCGTAAGAATATTGATAGCGCCGTAATAATTTTGGCCCATAATGATGCAGACGCGACATTTGGAATACATGATATCTGTATTAACCACCCCATGAGCCTGGAATGGAGACACCGATGCTGACTCGCAAGCGCTTATTATTGGCTGTCGCGGTGGTCGTTTTAATCCCCGCCGCCGCAGTAGCCTGGTGGCTCGTATCTCCACTTTTTATCAGCAAGACCGTTGAGGAGGAGTTCCCTTTCGCGTTCAATGCGGTCGTTCCTACGGACATGACAATGTCCGAGGTCGAGAATGTCATGGCCGCTATGGCCAAGGTCGGTCAGGAGGTCAACGAGCCGATGTCGGACATGACCGACAAGATGTCCGGCGCAGTTGAGCCATTCCAGATAGCCGCCGAAATGCCAACTCCTATGACATCGGCGGCACCTTCTCCCACGAATACCGCGACCCCAATGGCTGCCGCCAACGTTCTGGGCATGCGCACCGGACAACGAATCGAGTCAGATATCAGGAGCTTCACGCTGGAGGACTTGACGGTCGAGGTCGGCGTAACCGTCGCATGGACCAACCAGGATGCCGCGACCCACACCGTAACGGCCGGCAGCCCAGGTATTCCGACAGGCAAGTGGGACAGTGGCGCCCTAGCCCAGGGAGCCGGCTACAACTTCACTTTTGACGAAGTGGGGGTCTTCAGTTATTTATGCAAGATACACCCCGACGCCATGCAGGCTGTCGTGCGGGTTGTAGCGAAGCTCGAACCCACGTCGACCCCAGCGCCGGCACCGACGGCTACCGCCGAGCCTGAGCCTACAGCTACACCGACAGCGTCGCCCACTCCGGTCCCTGTAGTGGTGGGGCCGGTTAAGCTCAAGGAAGGAAGTTTCCGCGACGCCGACAGCGCACATAAAGGTAGCGGTCAGGCAACCATCTACCGTGGGCCAGACGGCTCTCTCTTGCTAAGGTTGGAGGGCTTTAACGTGACAAACGGTCCCGAGCTGCATGTGCTCCTGTCTCCCCACCCTAACCCCGAAAATCGAAATGACGTCAAGAGGCCTGGATACGTCGATCTCGGAAAGCTCAAAGGGAACAGGGGGAACCAGAACTATCAAATCCCAGACGATGTGGACTTGGCGGCCCAAAGAAGCGTAGTTATTTACTGCAAGCCCTTCCACGTAATTTTCAGCGTGGCTTCACTGCAAGACGAGGGTTAGACTGTGGTGAGCCGACAGCAGGGCATTATGGCCGTCATCGCCGTCTCGATGCCGGCCTTCTTCAGGCCCCGCCACTGGATTTAGGTCTCTTGACAGCTTCCATCTCACCGGCATGTGTGTACGGCGGTCCGGCGACGTCCGGAGATCACACCGCGGTCACGGCTTCGGACGCCGCTGCATTTCTTTGTCGCATGATCGGCTTGACGTTTTGGAGCACCAAGCGCGCCTCGCCTTGATCGAAGCCGGTCCGACCTGGTCTGGGGGTGGCAGGTCCGCACCGCCTCGGCCATGATGGCGCGGAAGGCTCCGTCCACCAGGAGCCAAACTAGGACGCAAACGGTCAGATCAGACCCTCCTGCGGTTCAGGGTAAAGAAAATTTGTAAGGTTTTGTAGCCGCTAGAATGATGCTGTCCAACCTCAGCTCGGCCTGAAGATAAGTCGATATCAGACACACACAGGGTGCCGTAAAATATCCGAGGTAGGGCGAATTCACGAAATCACAACGCCCATTTCCCGATCCGTCAGGTCACATGGGGCCTCAGTCCGATTATCCGATTAAAGGAGGATGCAATGTCGTCTGCAGCTACCTACGAACCAGGGGCAATTTTTTCAGTCGAGGAAGGCGAAAATACAAGCGTGCCTCGCGTCTTTATCGCCCCTCACAGATACATCCAGGGAGACGGAATATTAGACCATCTCGGGCGTTATCTCAAAATCGTGCCGACCAAACAAGCTGCAATCCTAATCTCGGAAGGAGGCCGACGGAGATTAGGCGAGAGGCTGCTGGGAAGCCTGAACGACGCCCACATCGACTCCGTCGTAATTAACTTCAATGGGGAGTGTTCCCTAGAAGAGATCGAACGGATAACCGATATCCTCCGAACGCAGTCAATTCCCGTGGATTGCGTGGTTGCTGTAGGCGGGGGTAAGTGTGTCGATGCGGGGAAATGCGTGGCCTATCGGCTGGGGACTCCTGTGGTGATCTGCCCGTCTCTCGCCTCGAACGACGCTCCCTGCTCGGCGCTATCAGTGATTTACACGCGGGAAGGGGTCTCCGAGGGCGTGGAATTCTTCCCCACCAGCCCCGCCATCGTCGCTGTGGACACACGGATTGTGGCGGAGGCCCCTGTGCGATACCTTGTTGCCGGAATGGGGGATGCAATGGCCACATGGTATGAGGCGAATACCTGTTTCCTGAACCCCAAGGCAAGAACCACGGTAGGTGCGCGTCCCACGCTAGCCGCTGGCGCAATCGGGGAGCTATGCGCCACTACCCTATTTGAATATGGCGTGTCAGGCGCGGAGGCCGTGGAACGCTCTGAAGTTAACGAAGCGCTGGAGAGAGTCGTCGAGGCGAACACCCTTTTGAGCGGCCTGGGCTTTGAGAGTGGTGGGCTTGCGGCTGCTCACGCCGTCGCTCAGGCGTTGACGGTGGTGCCCGATATGCATAGGAATTATTTGCACGGCGAGATGGTCGCGATTGGGCTGCTCACGCAACTGGTGCTGGAGAAACAGACCGATGAAGCCAGTAAGGTGGCGCGATTTTTCGCAAAGGTGGGACTGCCTGTGCAATTCGGACAATTGTCACTGGCCCCGAAGAATAAGTCGCAGCTGGTTGAGGTGATGGAGGAGGCCGTGGCCACCCCCATAATGGCCAACGAGCCGTTGACAGTAACCACTGAATCACTGGTTGCCGCGGCATTACAGGTGAATGAGCTGGGAACGGACGTCACTAGATCGGAAGGGTGCGTGGCGTTCGACGCGCTCCACGGTCATTGATTCGTTCGCCAGGCACCTACCAACCAGGGTATCGCATTCGTGAGCATCCTTACAATCGGAGCGATGTGAGAGTGGGGGCCGACAACTAGGTAACTGTCTCAAAAAGGAGGATGCCTTGTTCCCACCCAGCCACCCTGGGAGCTCTCGTTTCTGGGGGCACATCCCCAAGGCCCTCTGCCAGAGGGGGAAAGCCCCTCTGGACTCCCCCATGACGATTTTAAGATAGTGACTAAATACACGCATGTGAGTGAAGATTAGTTAGTTCCTGGAATTTGCGGAGTCATGCGGACGTGCTGCCATGCCGGACTTCGGACGAAGTCTTCAGATGCCGTTTGATTTGCAGCAGGCTCTATCATAAACTCCACGCAACATCCTACGCCCTAACGAGGTGATGATATGGCAATTTCTAATGAAACGCTCAGAGCCATGATCCGAGACTTTAAAGGTCTGGAGCTTTCGGACGAAGAGCTGGAGCTTGTCCGCCCTGAATTGGAAATTTACCTGGCAGAGGTAGAGAACATCCGCGAACTTGACCTCGCCGGCGTGATGTCTTCTCGGCTCCTGCATGCAAAGGAAGGGGGTTGACTCCGATGCCTGACACGGACCTTATGAGGCTGTCCATATCCGAGCTTGCCCCCAAGATAAAAGCAAGGGAGGTTTCGCCCCTGGAAGTCACGGAGGCTGCCCTTGAACAGGCTGACCTGCTTCAACCCAAGTTGAACTCCTTCATTACCATCCTCCATGAGCAGGCCCTCAGACAGGCCAGGGAAATGGAGGAAGCCCTGATGCGCGGCGAATACCGCGGGCCGCTACACGGAATACCGATTGGCATTAAGGACAATCTTAATACAGCCGGTATCCGCACAACGGTCGGCACCAAGGTGCTGGCGGACAACATTCCCGATGAGGACGCCTACGTTGTCACCAGGTGCAAAGAAGCCGGCGCAATAATTCTCGGCAAGGAAAACATGGAGGAATTTGCCGCAGGTTCGACATCAAACAACATTCACTACGGCGCGGTGCACAATCCCTGGGACCTCGATCACATTCCGGGCGGTTCCAGTGGCGGAGGCGGCGCCAATGTAGCGGCATGTGTTACGTTCGCTTCGCTGGGCACAGATCTGGGAGGCTCCGTACGCGGGCCTGCCCACTGCTGTGGCGTCGTGGGCATCAAGCAGACATTCGGGAGAGTGAGCCAACGAGGCCTTATGGTCACCAGCTTCAATGGCGACCATATAGGGCCGCTCACTCGCTCAGTTGCAGATAACGCCATAGTGCTCCAGGCCATAGCGGGCTACGACCCCCTGGACCCCAGCACAGTGCCCGTCCCAGTGCCTGACTTCTCCGCATCTCTTGGAAAAGACCTCAGTGCGCTTAAAGTAGGCATTCCCGTGGATTACTACTTCGATCTCATCGATCCCGAAGTCGAATTAGCGGTCCGACAAGCAATAGCTGCCCTTGGGGAGCTTGGCGTCGAAGTCAGGGAAATATCCTTGCCGAGCATGAAGTACGCGGGCGCCCTTCGTATTGCCGGTATGGCCGACAGCATCGTAACCCACGAACCCTATCTCAAAAGCAATCGGCAGGACTATGGCCCGACTGTGCTTTATCGTACGCTGGCAGGTCAGTTTGTATTGGGGAAGGACTACGCCAAGGCGTTGAAGGTCCAGCGCATCATCAAAGAAGAGTACGCCCGTGTCCTTCAGGAGGTGGACTTCCTGGCGACACCAACCAGCCCTGTGCCGGCCTGGCGCATCGACTCCGAAACCGTGACGCTTGAGGGCGTAGAGTATCCCGCAAGAGGGCCGGGCTCCGGCATGACTTCCAGGTGTACCAGTCCGAGTAACGCAACGGGGCTGCCCGCGATATCCGTTCCCTGCGGCCTCACTCAGAAAGGGCTTCCAATCGGGCTTCAGCTTATAGGACGGCCATTTGAGGAGGAGCTCCTTTACCAGGTGGCCAGAGCTTACGAGGCTGTCTCGCCAGTCAGGGGCAAAAGGCCGCCTCTGGGCGATGCGCTGTAGGAAGAACGCTGTTCATCAATGCGAAAACTCATGGCACATCAGTCCATAGACCATGTCTCACCCCGTATCCAATTCGGGCCATTTCGGGATACGGACTGGAAGAGTTAAATGCCTCTCGATGAGTACCGCAAAGCCAACCGCGACAATTGGGACGACCGCGTGCCCATACATGTCGCCTCGAACGACTACGGCGTCGCCGCCTTCAAGAATGACGAAGACTACATCAGCCCTGTAGTCAGGTTCGATGCGCCCTTGCTGGGCGACGTTAAGGGCAAGAGCCTGCTGCACCTGCAATGCCACTTCGGTCTCGATACGCTGTCGTGGGCAAGGCTTGGCGCTGCTGTAACGGGCATAGACTTCTCTCCAAAGGCAATCGAAGCGGCCAGGCAGCTAAACGCCGACACCAGCTTATCAGGGCGGTTCGTCGAGTCTGAGCTGTACGATTCACCGTCTGCACTGGACGAAAAATTTGACATCGTATATACCAGTATCGGCGCACTCTGCTGGCTGCCGGAGGTACGTCGCTGGGCAGAAGTTGTCGCCCACTTCCTGAAGCCTGGAGGAATCTTCTACATCCGAGAGATGCACCCTGTTCTGTGGAGCATGGATTATGAGCGGAAAGATGGCTTGAGGTGCCTCACGCTCCCGTATTTCGAGAAAGCGGAGCCTTTGAAGTGGGAAGAAAGCCAGACCTATACTGACGGCGAAACACCGCTAGGGCACACGGTGACCTACGAGTGGAACCACTCAATGGGGGAAATCATTACATCGCTGATAGACGCAGGGCTGCGCATCGAGTACCTGAAAGAGTATCCGTACACCAGTGGCGCCTTGGGGTTGCCAGGCGTGGAGCGCGGTGAGGATGGCATGTGGCGATTTCCGGGAAGCAATGATAGCTTCCCCATGATGTACTCCATCCGTGCGACCAATGTACACTGAGTCGCTATTTTAAAATCGTCATGGGGGAGTCCAGAGGGGCTTTCCCCCTCTGGCAGAGGGACTGGGGGATGTGCCCCCAGGAACAAGAGCCCCCAGGGTGGGTGGGCGGGAACCAAGCACACGCCTTTTTGAGATAGTTACTAAGCGGTTTGATGTCAATCTGATGAGGCCCAACGAAGAATATTGGCGCCATTCCCTGAGAGGAGACTGGCGTTAGGGCCCATAACGGCGTCAGTCAACAGGTAGACAAGATCAGGAAACGGTTCATGATTATTGACTCACATGCCTACTGTTTCGAGCCGGCCGACAGTCCGAACGGCTATGCAAGCGCCGAAGAACATCTCAGATGGGTTCAGGCGGGGCAGGCCGGGCACTATCAGCCGGCGTTTCGCCTCCGAGACCGAGAGCCTGCTTCATCAGCCAGCTTAGCCTTGGAGGGCACAAAGGGCCTGTCGTCCCTCCCCGACGTGGATCTGCGTATCGATCATGCGGCAGGCCGCGTGGTGTGGACGATCGAAGGCGAGGACTACACCAAGCACTACTATCCTCCAAATCTGAGAAACTGTGAATTCACGCCCGAGAGCCTGATTGGGGAGATGGACTACGCAGGCGTGGACATCGCGCTACTTCATACGAACCCAATGCTGGGAAGGGATAGCGCATACCTGGCGGAGTGTGTGCAGGCCTTTCCTGACCGCCTTCGGTCCATGGCGCCTGTAGACGAATGGCGCATTCGTGATGACATGGACACAGTCATCGAGGAATTGACCACCGCGATAACCGTGCATGGGCTGCACGCCATCAAGTTCAATCCCAATACATATCTCGTCAGCCCGGAACCGTGGGATGACGGCGTTTACAGACCGTTTTGGGAGGCGGCCACATCGCTCAACGTTCCAATATTCTTTTCTCTAGGCCCGGGACCCGGCGAGCACAAGGGGGAGTCATCCTCTGAAGAGGTGGGGGGATACCTGGATGAACTGATGATTCTCACCCGCTGGATGGAGCGTTATCCAGATGTCGTTTGCAGCATTACCCATGGCTTCCCATATCGTGCGTTCTTAGAGGGCGGTGGGGTCCGTTTCCCAGAAGCAGTTTGGGAGCCATTCAAGAACCCAAACCTGAGCATCGAGGTCTGCTTCCCCGTTCGAATAGGCGACATGTTCGACTTCCCTTATAGGGAAATCTGGCCGGCATTAGAGGAAATGGTAACCCGCATTGGTGCTGATCACCTGATGTGGGGCACGGATATGCCTTTCCAGAATCGGCACTGTACTTTTCGCCAATCCAGAGACTGGATTGAGAAATACTGTGAGTTCCTTGCCCAAGAGGAAGTCGACCTGATTATGGGTGGGACCGCCGCCCGAGTCATCGGTATCGAAGAAAATATCTGAACCTTTTACGCGTGACGGACCGGTCAAGATTAGGAGATGGCTATGGCAACTCTGGTTACCGGAGGCACCGGCTTCGTCGGAAGCAACATCGTCAAGACTCTGGCACAAAGGGGCCACAGTGTAATCAGCCTGGACCTGGCTGCCCCGGACACACTGGTCAAAGCCTACCTTGAGCCCTGGGTCTCCCAAGTGAAATTCGTCCAGGGGGACATCCTGGACCAGGAACAGGTAGAGCGCGCCGCGGCCGCGGGTGTCGATAAGATAGTGCACGCGGCAGTCTTCACTGGTATCCTGCCCGAGATTGAGAAGGCACGCAGCCGGTCTATAGTGGACATAAATCTGATGGGAACGACGAACCTGTTGGAGCTGGCCGGCCGTCTATCGGTGGACCGCTTCGTCTACGTCAGTTCGGGCTCGGTTTATGGCGACGACCCCGGCCTCGACGAGGTGCTGCACGAGGACACTCCGCCCAACCCTCGCAGTCTCTACGCAATTGGCAAGTATACTAGCGAGTTGCTTACCCGCCGGTATGGGGAACTGTACGGCTTTCAGACCGCCAGCGTGCGGCTGGGTGGACCCTACGGCCCCATGGAGCGGATTACAGGCCACCGGGCAAACCAGTCCCTGCTCAAGGAATGGACGGCAAATGTGGTCAGGGACGAACCTATTGAAGTCGGTAATCGGGAGGAAAAACGGTCCTTCACCTATGTAGCCGACATCGCCGCCGGGGTCTGCGCCGTCCTGGACGCGCCCAGCCTACCCCACGACGTTTACAACAACTCCTCCGAGGAGTGGACGACGATGGGTGAGATCGTCGCAGTGCTCCAGGGGCTGCATCCGAACCTGCGCACAATCGACGTTCAGGAGAAGGAACTGTCCGGCAGGGCCAGCAAGATGGATGTAAGCAGGATTAGAGAGGATGTGGGCTTCGTCGCCGAGTTCGACCTGGCGGCCGGCCTGCGCGATTACCTTGCCTGGCGAGAAGCTACCGGCTTTATCGAATAGGGCGGGCCGTCAGTCGGCGCGGCCACGGCGGACCAGCCTGTCTTGCGTATCCTTGACGGCACCCCATCCAAACGGTGCCGATGTCCAGAGTCTTGCCAGTGCATGCATAGTCGATTAAAAATGTCAGGCACTTACCCGGACCTCAATACCACCTGGACTTGTCCACCACGTTTGCCAAGGGCTTGTTATCCAAGAATCGCCTGGCGTTGTCGATGAGCACCTGGAAGCGGCGTTCCGGGATATTGCCGGCATCGCGCACGGCTACGTGAGGCGTCATCAGCACATTCGGCAGACCCCACAGCTTGTGCTCCGACGGCAGAGGCTCCTCCTCGAAAACGTCGAGCCCACATCCGGCGATTTCGCCCGACTCGATTGCGTCAGCCAGGTCGTCTATTTTGCACACCTTGCCTCGCCCCACATTGATGAAGTAGGCGGTGTTCTTCATGAGCTGGAATCGCCGTGCGTCGAACATACCTTCCGTCTCCGGCGTGTGCGGCACTGTGGTTATGACGAAGTCCGCCCGGCCCAGCACATCGTCCAGCGCGTCAGGCGTGTGGAACTCGACGTATGGCAGCTCAAATTCCCGGCGCGGCTCGATGCCTATGACCTCCATGCCTAGCTCGTCACATATCCTGGCGGTCTCATGGCCTATGCCGCCCACTCCATTGATCAGAGCCGTCGAATCTGAAAGGTTGAGGTATGGGGACTTGCGGGCGTCCCTATCCCACTTGCGCTGACGCTGCGCGTCCATGTACCAGGGCAACCCCCGCGATAGCGCTAATACGAACATCATTATGTGATGGGAGATGTGGTCGAAGTAGATGCCACGAGGATTGGTAATGGTTAAGGCGTGGTCGACCAACTCCGGGTAGTAATAG
>JACZVF010000196.1 GCA_022572805.1 Chloroflexota bacterium | reverse complement strand
CGCCTTCCGGGTACATTATCTAAATAACCGACGCGTCTCCGGGCGTCACTGGCTGATTGTGGTGCCGTAGCCTCCACCCCTCCCGCTGTCGAAGGGACCTGGTCAGCCAGTCGTTGCTGGTTGGGTTGATTCCCAGCCCGATGCCGCGTCCGATCAACAGCCCGAATACACTTACCTGGAGCACGCCAATTTCGTTCCATTCGTCATCTGAGTAGGCCTGTACCGGATTAGTGGTGTCACGTATGGCAAATATGGCGTTGGAGTTGTCCAACTGGCGTATGTCGCCGGTGCGCACCAGGGTCTCCAGCCTCAGCAATGTGGCCGGCAATTCGCCCGGGCGCCACGCCTCTCCGAAGTGCATTGCGACGTGCATGCCCTGTGAAGCTGCCATCGTTCGTGCCGGCGCCTGCCACTCCGGACGCCAGCCCGTGTCTGTGCCCACGCTGTCTACTCCGAGGATCATTCCGGCGGTTTGGGCGTCGCCGTCTCGCAGCCGGCCCAGCATGGTGACCAGTCCAAGCGCCTGGGCGTCTACGGGCATCCCGGTCTGTGTCGCAGACGCCGTGTATTGCCACATCTTCCTCATGCCCACCACGAATCTAACGTTCAAGGGCGAGCCGCCATCCGCTTCCGCCCTGGACGCGCCTCGAATGGCGGACCGGGTGGCCCGCTCGAATGACTCCGCGTCGTGGTCCCCCAGCGTCGTTCGGAACCATACCTCGGCCACGCCGTGCAACTGGTTCTCCAACGCGACGCATCTGTAGGCCTCTTCCAGCAGCTCGTTGGTACCCGTGTGACCGCTCTGGAAAGCCAGACGCACCAGGTTCAGACGGTCGTCTGCCTGGCTAAAGTCGCCAGGCGTCGAGCTGAGGGGAATGTGGGTCTGCAGCCAGTGAACCATCGCGTTGATTGAAAGCTGGAAGAAATGGCGCGCAATCTCCGGACGCATCAGATCGCTGGTGGTCGCGTACTCCAGAAACGCCTCGCGGGAGGCTGGGTCCTCCTGATAAATCTGAAGCGCCAAGCGGAGCAACTCGGGATTTCCCACGGAGCCTGTGATGTGCTGATGCGGATTAGCCTTGGCTACGCCATCCAAAAAGGCTACCAAGCCCTCGAAATCCCACGCGGCGCTCTGCTCGTGTTGCTTACGCAGGCCCACGTCCAGGTGCTTGGTAAATTCGTCGAGGCTCATGCCTCTGGGGTCGAGGCCGCCAGGGGTGAACCCCGCGGCTGCCGCCCGTCTGTGAGACACGAAGCCGTCCGAACCTACAGAATTATTCCGACTCATCGGCGACCCCTACGGCCTGGCCCATTCAATGTGAGCGAAGGCGTTGTGGTTGTGGATGCTCTCCTGGTTTTCGGCATGCACACTGAACCACGATAGCCGCTCGTCGTTCTTGAGCTTTGAGGCCACGTTTCGGACCATGTCCTCCACGAAAACGGGGTTTTCAAAGGCCTGCATCGTCACATAGCGCTCATCGGGCCTTTTGAGCAGTGTGTATACGGGCGACGAGGCAGACTGCTCCGCAACGTCGATAAAGTCCTCCATGCACATAGGCTCTACTGTCCCATCGCTTCTGATTTTGCTGCGCGCTTCGATTGTCAGGAAGCCGCGCTGATTGTGGGCGCCGAAGTCGCTTATCTCCTTGCTGCAAGGGCAAAGAGACGTCACTGGTACCCTTACGCTGAGAACGTAGTCGTCTTTATTAGCCCCGGATTCCCCAAGCAACCAGCAGTGGTAGTTCATCAATGCCTTGGAGCCGCTGACCGGCGCTATCCGCGTCAAAAAGTAAGGGAAATCGGCCTCGACGCGCGCGCTGGATGCGCCGAGCCTCTCACGAATGGTGCCGAGGATACTGGCCAACGTATCGATGCCCAGCTCATCCTCGTAAGCATTCAAAATCTCGATGAAGCGGCTCATGTGTGTGCCCTTCACATCGTGTGGCAAGTCCACCGACATGCTGAGGTTGGCCACTGTGCTCTGAAGGTTGCCGTCACGGTCCATAACCCGTATCGGGTACTGGATGTCGTTGACACCCACCCGGTCTATTGGAATCATCCTGTGATCAGCTCGGCTCTGTACGTCCTCTATAATCTGCTGGCTTTTGAGAGCCAGTTGACTCAGAGCCTCCCGTTCATGGCTAACGTCAACCATGAATTCGGCCCCCCTCTCCTCGATAAATGCAACCTGACGTGCAGGTCTCGTATACGACAACCCGGCTGAGGCACGGAAGCGCAGGGCTAATTTGCTGCCATATCCAGCGGGCTATGTTTTCGCTAGTCGGGTTGGACAATCCCTCGATCTCGTTAAGGTAATGGTGGTCCATCTGGCCATGAATCGGCTGAAAAGCCTTGCTAATGTCGTGCAGGTCCATCACCCAACCCGTGTGTTGATCCACCGGACCGTCCACCCACACCTCGAATCGATAGGAGTGTCCGTGCAGACGGCCGCATTTGTTGTCCTCCTCTACGTTGGGAAGACGGTGCGCCGACTCGCACGTAAACACCTTGTATATTTCCACTTGGGAACCGCTCCACTTCGATGGCTGGGTGTGGGGTCCGTGTGAATACCCCTACGAGATTGTGTGCCAAATCCCGTAATCTGTCTTGAATGGACTCATTAGCAGCGCATGGGTATTCCAAGCAGCTAGCCCCCCGTCTGTTACCCCCGTATATGCCGCCATACAGGGGTTTGTACCGCAGGAGTAGCTGAAGGGCGGCTGCACGCAGAGATCGGGGGGTGCCAATATCCAGCCGGCGATTTGGCGGACACGTATATCCGCTGAAAGCGACGGGCCGTTTAGCGCATGGGCAAGGAAGACACGGAAGGCGGAACGGTGTGCGGTGCATCTCGGGGTAATCGGTCCGCGTCAGGAGTTACGGCTGGCGCCCTGCCTGAGTAGTGCCATGCAAAAGCGTGGGTGCGGTTGGTAGATAGGCGGGTGAGGGTTTTCGCAAGGTTCTGTCCGGGCCTTTGGTTGGAGCTGTGCGGCGAAATCGCTTTGCAGGGATGTGACCTTCGGCCTGCGAGCGCGAGAGTTGGCCGGCGCCGGCTGCATATGTCTACGGCCGAGCAGCGGTTCTCCGTGCACATTGTCCGGGCGAGGTGCGATCGAATATGAGATCTCCCCTGGCCTAGCTGCTTCCCAACAGGTTTATAATGGCTCTGGATTCCGATTTTGACCACTGGAGAGAGCAAGAATGGAAATGGCACTGGAGGGCGTCAAAATCCTGGACCTGACTCATGTGCAGGCCGGGCCGTCGTGCACGCAGATGCTGGGTTTTCTGGGAGCCGACGTCATCAAGATCGAGGACATCTGGGGAGGCGACTCCACACGGAAAGACCTGCGGCACACCGATGAGTCCGACAGCTTCTACTTCCTCATATTCAACAACAACAAAAGGAGCCTCAGCCTGAATCTGAAGGCGGACAAGGGCAAGGAGGTATTCACCGGGCTGATTCAGTGGGCGGATGTGCTCACGGAGAACTTCTCGCTGGGCATGATGGACCGGCTGGGCTTCGGCTGGGAGAGGCTACAGGAGATCAATCCTGGTCTGGTTTATGCCACCATAAAGGGCTTTGGCACGTACGGTCCATACAGCGAATACAAGGGCTGGGAGATGGTGGCCCAGGCCGTTGGCGGCGCCATGGCCACCACCGGCTTCCCGGACAGGCCACCGGTCTACCTTTCGCCCGGCGTGGGTGACTCCGGCAGCGGCTTGCATGCGGCGATAGGCATCCTGGCGGCGCTGCGCAAACGCGACGCCACCGGCAAGGGCGAGATGGTTGAGGTGTCCATGCAGGACGCGGTGGTAAATCTCATGCGTATGCAAATCACGTCGACGTTGGGTACGGACAGATCGGAGGAACGCCGAGGGCATCGCACTTGGAGTGGCATGCCGATGGTGTACCCCTGCGCCCCCGGTGGCCCCGACGACTACGTTTTGCTGTTTCCCCGAGGCGAGATGTGGGACCTGCTATTCGCCGCAATCGGCCGCGAGGACCTGATTGGCGACCCGCGTTTTCAGGACTACAGTACGTTGGCCGACCACGCCGATGAAATCGAGAAGATCGTGTCTGAGTGGACGACCAGGCATACCAAGCAGGAGGCCATGAAGTTGCTGGCCGGTGCGGGTGTGCTGGCCGGCGCCACCATGAACAGCCGCGACCTGCTGAACGACCCACACCTGGCGGAAAGGGAGATGGTGGTGAACGTGGAGGACCCGGTGAGGGGCGACTACCTCATGATAGGCTGCCCCATCAAAATAACGGGCCAGGACGCCACCGTCACCAGGGCGCCCCGGTACGGCGAGCACAACGATGAGATTCTGACGACTATTCTCGGCCACTCCGCAGAGGAGGTGTCTGAGCTGAGGGAGTGGAATGTGATTGGTTAGCTCTTCGTATCGTCTTTGCGCTATTCCTCCCGCCGGCTAAACAGTGCTATTATCGGCATTGAGCACGGATTGAGGCTGACCTGATGGAATGAAATGACCAGCGAATCGCCATAAAATGCGTTAGCAATACGGCATTCGCTTTTCGGGAGCAAAAAATGGGAAAAGCCCTGGAAAACCTTCGCATTATCGATCTCACGCAGTTCGAAGCGGGACCGTCCTGCACCGAGTCTATGGCCTGGCTGGGCGCCGACGTGATCAAAGTGGAGCAGCCCGGCGTGGGCGACCCTGGCAGGCGCAACCGGACGGACCTGCCGGACGTGGATAGCTACTACTTCATCCTCCTGAACGCCAACAAGCGCAGCGTTACTTTGAACCTGAAAACCGAGCGCGGCAAGGGCATGTTCCTGGACCTGGTTAAGCAGGGCGACGTGGTCGTCGAGAACATGGCGCCGGGCACGCTTGAGAGAATCGGCATAACCTACGAACTGCTGAAGAGCGCCAACCCCAAGATCATCTTCGCCCGCATCAAGGGATTCGGGACCTACGGGCCCTACTCCGGCTACAAAAGCTTCGACATGATTGCGCAGGCCACCGGCGGGTCCCTAGCCTTTACCGGCGCTGCAGGAGGCCCGCCCACCAAGCCGGGCCCCACAATCGGCGATACCGGCGCCGGGATACACATGGCCTTTGGCATCATGGCGGCGCTGTGGCAAAGAGAGCTGACCGGCGAGGGGCAGGTGCTGGAGATTTCCATGCAGGATGCCGTAATCAACTTTAGCCGCATAAAGATGCGGCAGTACTACGACTCGGGAGGGCAGGAGCCGGGCAGGACCGGCAGTCACGTGGCGGGCAACGCCCCCGCAGACATCTACAGGTGCAAGCCCGGCGGGTCGGACGACTACGTGTTCATCTACTGCCAGCCAACCCGGGGCCATATGTGGGACGCCCTGTGCCTCATCCTGGGCAAGGAAGAGCTCTTGGAGTACCCGGCCTGGTCCGACCCGGTGTGGCGGGGACAGCACCATGCTGAGGTGGACGCCCCGGTGGCGGCGTGGCCCTCGACGAAGACGAAG
>JACZVF010000195.1 GCA_022572805.1 Chloroflexota bacterium | reverse complement strand
TGTCCTCTTCCTCGCCTATTGGCGTTTCCAGCGACACCGGCTCCTGGGAAAGCTTCAGGATTTCCCGGACCTTTTCGGGCGAGATTTCCATGGTCTCGCCGATCTCCTCGTTGGTGGGTTCTCGCCCGTACTCCTGCACGAGCCGTCGGCTAATGCGCAGCAGCTTGTTGATGGTCTCCACCATGTGGACCGGGATCCGTATGGTGCGGGCCTGGTCGGCGATGGCCCTGGTGATGGCCTGACGAATCCACCAGGTCGCGTATGTGCTAAACTTGTACCCCTTGCGGTAGTCGAATTTCTCCACGGCGCGGATGAGCCCAATGTTGCCCTCCTGCACCAGGTCCAGCAACGACATGCCCCGGCCTATGTACTTCTTGGCCACGCTCACTACCAGCCTGAGGTTGGCCTCCGCCAGGTGCTTTTTCGCCTTTTCACCGTCCTCCATGAGCCGCTCGATGTGGCCGTGGAAGACCGTGTCGAGGGCCTGGATGGACTCCTTGACGGCCCGGGACTTTGCGACGGACTCCAGCTCGGCCAGCGTGGGCTCGCTGCCCAGGCTCTCCAGGATTTCCTTGGGTAGCAGGCGGGTATTTAGCGCCAGCTTCCGCAGGTCGGCTTTGGCCTGGTCCGGCTCGATGTTCATGATTTCCGAGATGAAGTTCAGCATCTCCTCGGGCAGCTCGCCGTCCAGCACCCCGCGCATAAGGGGGTCGGAAACCAGATCATTGAGAGTCCTGGCGCCATCCAGGCCGATGTACCGGCCGAGGGCCCGCACCAGCTCAATGGACTCGCAGATGCTCTCCAGGAACTGCTGAACGTACATCCACGCCCTGGGTGCCCGGCCTTCGGATGCCTCTAGCTCGGATTCCATGCCTTGGATGTGCTTGCGTGCCTCGATACGGCGTGCGAGGGTGCGCTCGTCGGCTGCCTTTAGCAGGCCAACCCGACCGATCTCCCGAAGGTACATGCGCACCGGGTCGTCGGTCATGTCGACGTCGTCCAGGCTGTTGTCCCAGTTGGCGCCCGCCGCTGCCTCGCCGCTGTTGCCCTCCTCCTCTAGCTCGTCCGTCGACTCCTCATCCTCGTCGTCGGGGTCGAAGTCCGGCTCGTCGTCGGACTCAGGACGGGTTAAGGACGTAGCAGACTCGTGACCGTTTTCGGACGGGAATCCGTCACCTGGTGGGCGGTCAAGAAGGAGCTCCTCGGCGGAACGCGGTTGGTTACCGCCTGCCGTAAGGCTGTCTGAGTCCTCACCCTGGAAAGGTCTGTTCATATATAAGCAACCTCGTACGTCGGCCCCCAGGCGTGCGTATCGGCGGGAAAAAGGGCTCCGATGGCAGAGCCCACGCACAGGTGAAGGACCTCATTTGATACAAGTGGAGACTGCTTCTATATACCTCAATCGAGGGCTTTACTAACCTGAATTCGGCTATACGCAGGCGTTCAAAGGGTGTGCGATGGGGTTGGAAGAAGACGCTACTCGGCCAGCTTGATTGCCGCGTTTACGTCGGCAATCTCCCCTTCAAGGTCGCGGGAGGGCGGTGTGCTCTCGTCCTCGGTTTCCAAAAGCGCTTCCTGAAGCTCTTTCAGGTGCCGCTGCTGAAGCCGGCGGAGGCACTGGTCCAGCGCCCTTTCCGACGCCAGGTGGTCCGCCGGCGTGATTTCCGTCTGCACCAAAAACTCCAGCCGGGCGTGCAGCGACTCGTCCAACGCCGCTCGAATCTCGTCTACGGACGAAGTTTGCAGCCACCGGGCCAGAATTTCCCTGTGCTCGGCGCTGCGGAAGTGGTCCAGGGAGAACCCGGCCATCATCTCCTTGAATTCGGTCAACCCCGGCCTCTGCAACAACAACGCCATGGTGTAGTCCTCCAGCGCGGCCTCTGGACTTGCGGTGAGAGTGGCCGTTGAAATCTCGGGCGAATTCCCCTTGGGGGCCGTGTTGGTGCGGCGTCGGCGAGAGGCCTGCGGACTGGGCAGGCTTGCCATAAGCGCCTCGGGCGTCACGCCGATAGCGTCGGCCAGCATGCGGAGGTAGCGGTCCTGGTCGAAGGCGTCCTGCGCCGCGATCAGCGGGAATATCGTCTCCACCACCTGGGTCTTGCCCTGGCCGGAGCTGGTATCGAACCGGGAGGCGATGGCCGGAATGAGGTAGTCCATCAACGGCTCGGCTTTCTCGGTGAGGCGTTCCCACTCCCTGGGGTCGTGCCGAATCAGCTCATCGGGGTCGCGTCCGTCCGGCAGCGCGGCGATCTTCAAGGTGACGGCGTCGCGCTGGTACAGGACGCCCAAGGACCGGTTTCGCGCGGCCGCCATCTGGTTGCCAAGCACCCTCCACGAGGACTCCAGGCTGCGCAGCGTGGCCTCCTGCCCCGCCGTGTCCGGATCAAGCGCCAGGACGAAGTTGGTGGCCAGCGACTTGAGCAGCGCCACCTGGTTCTCCGTCAGCGCGGTGCCCATGCTGGCGACAACGTTGGTGTAGCCGAACTGGTGGGCGGCGATAACGTCCATGTAGCCTTCGACGATGATGCCCGTGTTGCTTTTTCTGATGGCGTCGTTGGCCAGGTGCAGGGCGTACAGCGTGTTGCGCTTGTCGAAAATTGGCGTCGCCGAGGTGTTGATGTACTTGGGGTTGTAGCCCTCATCGCTGACCGGCGTGCCGTCCATGAGCCTCGCGCCGAAGCCGGTCACCCGCCCCTGCCGGTCGTGGATGGGGAACATGAGCCGTCCGCGGAAAAAGTCCCAGGTGCTGCCCTTGTCGTTGCGGTATATCAGGCCTGCTTGAACGGCGTCTTCCTCAGAGGCGTCCAGGCCTTTGAGGTAATTCTTTAGGCCATCCCAGCCGTTCGGGCTGAAGCCAAGCTGGAATTTTTCGGCAGTCGTCTTGTCGACGCCACGGCCTTTCAGGTAATCCCGTGCATCGGCGCCCTGGGAGCCTGCGAGTTGCTCCTGGTAGAAGGTAGCGGCCAGCTTGTTGATGCGTTGCAGTACATCCCGGCGGTCGCTTTCAACCTTGCTCTGCGTTGTTATCTCGACGCCGGCCTTCTGGGCCAGCAGACGAAGCGTGTCGCCGAATTCCAGGCCCTCCCGCCGCATGACGAAGGTAAAGGCGTCGCCGCCGGTGGCGCACGCGCCGAAGCAATGCCAGCTCTGGCGCTCGGGATTAACGATGAACGACGGCGTGCGCTCGTTGTGGAAGGGGCAGTTGGCCTTGAAGTTGCGTCCCGCCTTGGTCAACGTTACGTACCCAGACACCACGTCCACGATGTCCAGGCGGGCCTTCACATCATCAACTACAGTCATTATTTTTGGATGTCCGGCACTAGATGATTCGCCGTTTCAACGATTCGGTTTCCGCGACGCTGATTTCTGGTTTCGATTGCTGTCATCAAAGAAATTCGGGATTAGGTATTTCATACATGACAAGGCTTAATCGACTTGTTGTCATTCCGAATGTCCCGACGCAACGGGACGAATTGATCCGCCGTGGCGGATGAGGCGTAACGCCCATGATAACGGCATAAGTCTCAGATTCCTCGCCGCGACTCCCCGAGGATTCGGAGTCCGGCCTAATACTATCTGAGGTGTCGGACGGAATGACATATAACGTTGACACTGTGCCAGAATGCGTCAAGTAGATAGTTACAAGAGCGGTCAGCCCTGGTCGGCCTGGCCGTAGGCGTACTCCGCGATTCGGGTCAGCGGCTCGCGGACGCTCTTCAGGTGCCAGGCTACGTGATCAATGGACGCCCGCAGGTCGGTGAGGGCGTCGCCCACCATCTCCCAGCCGCGTTCTGCCTTCAACATGCCCTGCAGCCGGTCGGCAAACTCTTTCTGCGCGCCCCACAAATCGCCAAGGTCGGTGCATACGCTTGCCAGATCGTCGTCCATGTCCTGAGGCAGGCCCATCTCCTTGAACATTATCACCACGCTGTGCGCCATGACGGAGTTTCGTCTGGCCTGTTGCACGTCGGCATCCAACTCGGTGACTGTGAAATCGCTGCTTCCAGAGGTCAAATACTTAGTCCTTGCCGGCCATTGGCCGAAAATCCGCGTTCGTATCGATGGAGAAAACTTGCGGGCCTGCTAAGCTGCACCCGATCGCCCGACTAGTCGAATGCCACACCTTTCGTAGCCATGTTCATCACCAGCCATTGGCCGGCGCTCCCCGTTCAAATCGATGAAGAAAGCTTTCAGGTTGGTGAAGCCGGACGCGACCGGACAACCAGGCGAATGCCACACCTTTCGCGGCCCCGCTAATTATTCGAAAGTCGCGTAGTGGGAGATGTACATTGTCCACAGCTCTTTAATCATTTCCAGGGACTGTTTCTGAGGGTCCTCGGCCATCTGGTTAATCTGCTCGAAGGTGGTCTTCCAGAGCTCGTCCACCTCCTTCTTCCACGGGGCGTACTCCAGCCCGTGGGCGTCGCGCTGCATCGCCTCCAGGTGTTCACGTATGCGCTTGACGTAGTGGCTTACGGTGCGTGCACGAATTCTGTCGACCGGCGTCACAGTCGGCATTATAACAATCTCTCGGCAAAAATCTCGGCGATGCCCGGCTGTATCCGCTCCGCCGTGCGCAGGGCGTAGCGGTCGGTCATGCCGGAAACGTAGTCGGCCACCTCCTCGGTCTCGGACCTGCTGCGAAGGGCGTACTCCTTGGGAATCTCGTGTCGCGCCTCACTGAAGTAATCGTACAGAAGCCGTACTATGCGACGGGCCGCTTTGCCCTCTTCGCCGCCGTCCTTGGGCAGGTACACCTTGTCGAACATGAACTCCCGCAGCTCCATGAAAGGCCCCTGGAAGCCCTCGCTCATGGAGATTGTTGGCGCTTCCCCTCTGGCACGGTCCTCACCCGCCTTCGATCCGCACGCCGGCCAGGAGCTGGAAACTATGTCCGATACCATGTTGTCGATGCGCTGGGAGTGGCTGCCGCCCAGCTCCGATACCAGGTTCCTGGGAAGGTCACCCTCCTCCAAGACTCCGGCCCGAAAGGCATCCAGCAGGTCGTGGTTCAGGTAGGCCACCGCGTCCGAGATGCGCACGACCTGGCCCTCCAGCGTCAGGTCTTCGTCCGCGGTGCCTGCCAGGAAGTTGCCCCGGGGCTTGGAGTGCAGCAGGATGCCCCGCCGGACCTCCCACGTGAGGTTGAGGCCCCTGCCGTCCTTCTCGATCTGGTCGACGATGCGAAGGCTCTGGAGGCTGTGTTTGAATCCACTGGGATGGATGGAGTTCAGCTCGTCCTCGCCGATGTGACCAAATGGCGTGTGGCCCATGTCGTGGCCCATGGCAATGGCCTCGGCCAGGTCCTCGTTCAGGTTCAGCGCCCTGGTAATGGTGCGGGCGATCTGGGAGACCTCCAGCGTGTGGCTCAGTCTGCTGGCGTAGTGGTCGCCCAGCGGAGCAATGAAGACCTGTGTCTTGTGCTTCAGCCGGCGGAAGGCTTTGCAGTAGATTATGCGGTCGCGGTCCCGCTG
>JACZVF010000194.1 GCA_022572805.1 Chloroflexota bacterium | reverse complement strand
AGCTGCCCTTAACCAATATCTGGCCGGGCGGAGCAAAAGTTCCGCCGCCATTGCTGTCTAAATTATTTGGCATCCAGCCTTAAACGGAAAGTTTTGCCTTTCCCCACGTCTTTGCGTCGTAGCATGGCGCAACGATTGATAAACAGTTCAGGATTGAGGCTGCGGCAGGAAGACAAACGGAACTAAAGATCTTCAGCAATGGACGCCTACCCACCGCCACCTCAAGTTGTTAACCTAGCTTTATTGTTACAGGCACAGGGGGTCGCCCACTAGGGGCGTGCTCAAGGACTGGTCATCGTAGTCGGTTCCGATCTTGTTCGCGAAACCGGTGCAACTAATTGCGTTCGTAATAGACTCGATCCTACCCAGTGCCTGCAGCTTGGGCGCAACGTAAACTTTGATTTGCTTTTCCAAGCTTTCACCTCCAATACAAACTGCCCTTGACCAATAATTGGCCGGGCGGAGCAAAAGTTCCGCCGCCATTGCTGTCAAAATAATTTGCCATCCAGTCCTCAAATGTCAGGAAAGATAGCATTACGCGATTACCGGGTGACAGGTTTCCCTGCACCACGTCATCGAAATACGACCTCAATCTGTCACCATCAACCCAGCCCTGACTTATCAGTCGGCTGTCGCGCAGGACTTTGCCGATACGGTCTTTTTCCTCACGATAGCCTGTGACGAGAAGGTCGTTGAATATAGTTTTGCCGGGACGGGATATGATCTCATCGGGTAGGACGCCTTCCATCGCTTTTCGAAGGAGGTACTTCGTCCAACCCTGCTTGAACTTCAGGTGTGGAGGCAACCGAGATAGAAAGTCAATCACCCTTAGATCAAGAAAGGGGTGCCTTGGCTCTACCTGATATGACTCCCACAGCTCCCGTATGTATGTGAAATGCGGCTGCCGTGAAAGACCTCGCAGCCCCACGAATGTCGTCTCGGTATGGAGGTCCTTGAATTTGTGACCCTCGGTGGTAATGCCCGTGTGGGATAGAGCCCCACTGCTCTTCAAGAACTGGTAATTTATCCAGCGAGGCGCTTTCCCCACGCGAACCCTGCTGTAGACCCGCTTTATTCTCTCGGGGACCAGCGCCCAGAAAGCCGCCTTGTAAAAAGACTTCCGGCTGTTGGGGGCCACGAACTTCAGTTCCTGTCGCAGTTTCCTCAGGCGGAACCCCATCAGATGGTCCAGCAGAAACGCGAAACCCGGGTTTAGCTGTTCGTCGCCACCTTCGCCCGTCAGGATGACTCGCACATTGGCCTTCCGGGCCAACTGTAAGGTGCCCTCGTGCCTGGCCTGAAATGGCACCGCGTATGGCTGCGAAAAGAACACATCTCTGTTTTGCAGCGGCTTGAACGCCCACAGATTATCTGAAAGTATGAAGTTGTGCTCCAGGTCCCACTTGTCCAGCACGTGCCTGATGTAAGACCTTTCGTCCGCAGCCTCATGGTCGTCGAATACAGACGAAAAGGTAGTCAATTTCGTATCGGACGAGGGGTTTCTCTTGATGATATCCGCTGCGGTACAGGCGATGGAGGTTGAGTCCATGCCGCCGCTAAGAGTAATTCCAATAGGCGTAATGCCACGAATTTTGCTCTCCACGGACAGCCTGAAGACGGTCCGGAAGTGCTCCACGTACTCCTCGAGCGTGTCGTATTCTATAACGTCCCAGGGCCTGGGCTGCCAGTACAGGTCTTTGTTGACGCCATTGACGTCTACCGACATTCGGCCTGCCGGAGCAATCTGGTTTATGCCCTGGTAGTATGTCTGCTCCGCTTCATGGTTCCTGCCGAGTAAATGAAGGCCAACCATGAGCTTGTTCAGCCTTGGCGCGACCCCGTGATAATTAGTGATGGCCCTAATATCCGAAGCAAATACAAAGGCGTCGTCGGTCAAATGGTAGTAAACGGTCCGCAGTCCCATCGGGTCGCGGGCGGCAAATATTCTCTGCCTGGAATCGTCCCATATTACGAAGGCGAAGTCGCCAACAAGGCGCTTGGGCGCGTCGTCTCCCCATTTAACGTATGACCATAGGGCAAGCTCGGCATCGGGTGTGAACTCGGTAACGGAGACTTCGGGTCCCAGTTCCTCAATCAGCTGAGGTCGATTGTCCACCCGGCCGTCCCAGACAATCGTGTACTTGTCGTTGCATAACGTGAGAGGCTGCCGCTCGTACCGAGACTCAGGTGTGGTCCTGAGCTGTGTGTGGGCAAATCCCACTACGCCACGAAGCCAAAGACCGCTGTCGTCTGGGCCAAGGTGGGAGATATCCCGAAGCATACCGTCCAGCAGGCCGGCTGCCACGGGAGAGCCATCCAAATTGAATACGCCAGCTATGCCGCTCATAAATGTCGTTCCTGTCCGGCTACTTCCACGTTAACCCGGCGAGCCCTGCCGTGTTTTTTTCTCGTATGCCTCGCGTGAGCGGGGCGTATTGCGCGGTCGCGTCGGGCGTGTCGTTAATGACCTCGTCCCTGTACTCTAGCCAGGCGTGCGCCGCGATGCCGTTTGCCTCTTTTTTCACGCCGATGTGCAGTTCGGCCATCACGCCCCTCGTCGACAACCACCTGCGTAGAGCCAGAGAATTCTGCAGGCACTTCGACCACCGGAACGGAGATCGGGCCGCCCTATCAATGGCCCTCGCCATCTTCTGGATTTCCTCGTCGCTGGGCCTGTTTCGCGGTGCCCTCTCCGCCGATCGTCGTTCAATGTCGCCTACCAACCAGCCCTTGCCTCGGAGGGTGCCCAGTTCCTTGCGACCCCATAGCAGCCACCTGTAGGCAGAAATTAGCAGGGCTAACTCAGCTGGAGACAGCCTCAATAATCTGAGCATGAAACTCGCCTTCCAGCGTTATAAGCTCCAACGACTTAAGCTGGTGACAGATGTCGTGTAAGTGGTTGAGAATGGTCGCCCTGTCGATGTCGAATTCTTCCAACAGCTTGTCCATGATCTCGTCCAGGTCGCCGAGAGTGGATAGATGCGTCCACATCCTGGAACCAACCTCATTTAGCCCATAGTACACGCCGGACTTGAGATCCAGGAGAACAATTTCTCCGTCCAACTCCTGGTCTAGAACGTGTTCGGGCACGGACACAGCGGTGCCCTTGAGATATGTCGGGGGGGTAATTCGCCGATTATTTTCCAATTCGTCGTGTCCTAACTCATTACCGGGTGGATTCCGATTTAACTCTTGGCTCAGGACTCGGATGACGATTCGTTTTGCATGGAATGTATCCATCGGTCGATCTGGAACTGCTGCCAAAGCTCAACTGGATTCTTGACGTAGAGTACGAGCACAGCCATCAATTCTTTGAATCTGTAAAAGTACGAAGAGTACATGCCACGTGAGCCCGCGTCATAGTAATTTTCCGACATATAGGCACGGCTGGGGAACAGCCTCGTGACCATGTTCTTAAGCAACGTTGGAAGGCTGTACGTGGCCACTGGGGCTATCAGGTCCGATACCAGGACGGGCCTCGTGTCCAACACACGCCGCCGAGTGAATCGCCTGGCCGATTCCTGGCTGTATTCCAGCGGCCTCAAGGCCGACAAAACGTTGTCCGGAATGGGCGCGTCAAGCATTTCCCGCGCCAACGACAGGCCGCAATAGACTGGGCCCCTTACCTTGCTCCCCAGCGATTGCCGTAGCAGGATGTCCCAGTCAAGCTCATGCTCGTAGGCCCGCGTAACCTCTGCCATGTCGCAGATCTGGCCCAGCGCCGCGTAGCTGCGGAATCGGCGGTCCAGGAAGAAGTGGATAGCCAGGTGGACCAACATGTCCTCCGGCGCCAGGGTAAGGACCTCCTCATCGACCAGGGTTGTGCGCTTGGCGCGGGCCCAGAACCCGGACAGGCTAAACCTTAGCGGGCTGGACCTGGTAACTATGTGGGAATGGATTTCCACGGCGGCTATGCCGTCGGCGTCAACCAGGGATGGAAGGTGCCTATGCTCCTCCCGGGTGCGTCTCTGCGCCTCTTCGCTGCCGGATGGCGTGTAGCCGAGTGTCTCCACAAGCGCCTGCGCCCTGTCCGCCAGCTCCTCCGGGACCAACAGGTCCAGGTCCGACATCGTTCTTATGGAAACGTTGCCGTAGATCTGCTCCAGCAAGGCGGCGCCCTTGAGGGCTATGACCGGAATGCCGTCGCCGTTGAGTTCCCGAAGCACTTTGCCAAGCTGGGACCTGAGATAGACGTTCTTTACCGTGTTCTCCACGTATGCCGATTTCAATTGGCGCTGCGCGGTTGCCGGTATTTCGCTCAGGAGTCCGATGGACCGCAGATGGTGGTAGGTGAGGCCCCCCAGCCGATGCCAGTGCGCATTGTGCACGAACTTCGGCCAGTCCAGGGCCTGGTCCCTCACTAGCTCAAGGATCCGCGAGACGTGAAATTCGGTCAGGTCTAGCCTGGCGAACAGCAGGAGCAGCCTTTGCTCCATGCTTACGCCTTCCATCTCTGGCCTGGCAATATTATTACTATCTAACGCTTGCATACTTGACGTTCAGTCCCCAACCGGCGCCGTGGGTAGACTGGCCGTTTCGCTTCCAACGCCGTTCATCCAGTGGGCGTTGCCCGGCACAAAGTACTCGATGCCTTTGGAATCGAAGTCAACCTCTTTCCAGAAGCCGGAGTTATCCAGCACCAGCCGGCAGTTGGACAGATGAGGAAGAATGTCGCGGTGGTTGCTTAACCTGTACTCCCTATGTCCGGCCACCAGCAAGACTGCATCGAACTCATCCAGATCATCCGGGAAATCGAAGGTGTCCGTGCCTGCAATCTTGTAAATCTCCTCGGCGGTGAAGTTGGGGTCGTGCACCTTTACCCCAATGCCCACCTTGGCCAGAACAGCGGACAGCGCCAGAGTGGGGCTCTGAGCCCACACCTTCACGTTCTCTGTGTAGGACAGTCCCAGTATGCCGACCTTCCGCACGCCCCGCTGAATCAACGACTGCGCCAGAAGCTCGGGCTGGTCTTCGCAGGTCGCGATGGCCTGCCTGAGAATATTCAACTCCTCGGGCTTCTCCGCGCCTTCGATAACGTAATAGCTGGACAACGGTATGCAGTACCCACCTACGCCAAAGCTGGGGTGGAAGGTGCCCACATTCCACTTGGTGCCGACTAGCTCCAACACCGTACGCATGTCCATGTTCGGGTAGGCCCTGGAGAGCTCGAAGGCCAGGGCGATCTCCGTGTGCCTGTACGCATTCTCGATGCTCTTGACCACCTCTGCATAGAAATGCGTCGGCGCCTTCACGAGGTTCTGGCACACGATAGACAGGACCTGATGCATCTGCTCCGCGGTGGCGTCGTCCATGCCGCCGAATATCCGAGGCAGAGTCGTCAGGGACTTGTCCGGGCTTGAGAACCAGTCACGGCGGGGGGCGCAACCCAGAAGGAGGTCCTTGCCCAACTCGATGCCTTCCTGTTCAAAGAGCGGGATTATGTGCTGGTCCGTTGTGGTAGGCGTCAATGTCGACTCGATGATTACCAGAGGCGGCATGGACCTGGGCCTGTCCTTCATCGCGGCCAGCTTGCGGCA
>JACZVF010000193.1 GCA_022572805.1 Chloroflexota bacterium | reverse complement strand
GTCGATTGCCGACACGGGATAGAACTGCGGGCCTGCCGAAGCGCCGGGGAACAGCTCACCCTGGCGGCTGGTGATGCCGCTGACTGTCTGCACCACGGTATCGAAGCCTCGGCGCAAGGCCCACGGCCCGGTGTGGCTGAATGCGGACAGCGATACGTAAACGATTCCCGGCCGTAATTTCGCCAGATCCTCGGGCGAAAGCCCCCGCTTTCCCAGAGTGCCGGGGCGGTAGCCTTGGGAGAATACGTCGGCCTCGCGGACCAGCCCGCGAAGCGTATCGAGGTCCTTTTGCTCGCGAAGGTCAAGATGGGCGGAGAGCTTGCCGTGACCGGTATCGTACTCCTGATAGCGGAGATTGGGCAGGTGCGCCCCGGTGATCTTTAACACGTCGGCGCCGTGCTCGGCCAGGGTGCGTGCGCAGGTCGGCCCGGCGAGGACCCGCGTCAAGTCGAGCACACGGATGCCCGACAATGGCCGATCGGCTTCCGGTAGCTTTTCCGGCGGACTTTCGCCAATCTTGACGATCTCCATTAGCGGCAGCGAGGCGACCGCCGCGGCCTGCGGGTGCCGCGCCCACTCTTCCATAGTCCGCACCATGCCCCCGGCCCCGTTCGCGGCGATGATCGCCTCCTCAAGTTCGAGAGCATCCCATTTTGCCACTGCCCTGCTTACCGCCTCACGGTCCGCCGGCACGCCCAGCACGCTCAGTGCGGCGGAACGAAGGTTAGGGAAATTGCATTGGAGGTAACTCCAGCGTCCGTTCTTGGCAGGATAGACGCCCGTGACAGCGTCGCGCCGGGTCGAAACGGACTCCCCGTCCAACTGCATGTAATGCCCGCTGCGTAGCGAGGCAGTCGCCTGGCGGGTGTCGACCGCGACCTCCTGGCGACTCCCGGAACGCAGCTCCCATAGATCAGACACCGCCAGGCCGACTGCCGCCAGCGTGGCGGCGCTGGTCTCGCCGAGGCGGAAGGGCGTTGGCAATATCGGATCCGCGACGCCGGTTATCTCGACGGCGCGGGCCGATTCGGCGGGCCAGCCGGCGATAGGCAATAGTGTGCTGAGTGCGTCGTTGGTCATAACCAGTTCTTCTTCCTCTTTTTACGAAGGGGCTATGCAGTGTGCCTATGCAGGCAGGCCTCTCTAACGCCGTCAATTAGCGGTCATGCGCTGCCTGGTAGCAGGCCAACGCCTGCTGCGGCAGCGCGACCTGGACTGTCAAACGGCGAGACAAATTCCCGGGAATATTGCGGTGAACGGTGAAGAAATTCCTCGGATGGGCAAGCCTCTGCTTTGATTTCGGTGACTATTGCAGCCCTGTTCCGTACACATGGTCCGGCACGACGACAACCACAGAGCGCTTCTCGTTCACCATCGCCTGGTCGTAATCGGGCCAGTCCGAATGCTCGCCGGAGATGGAACGGTACACCTCTCGCAGGGCCATTTTGAGTTTCTCAGGCTCTGTATTGTCGGTAGACATTATCCTGGCGTTGCCCTCCAGCACCACGTAGCCCCACCAACTGTCCTGCGATACCAGGAGGGAGCACCGTGGGTCGCGCTTGAGGTTGGGCAGCTTGGACCTGTCGGCGGTGGTTGTAAATGCGGCGCCGTCCTCGAAAGGACCCACCACTACCACGCTAAGCTGGGCCATGCCGTTTCTACGAAAAGTGCTCAGCACCGCCTTGTGGTGCTCCGCTACGAACTGCCGGACTCTTTCGTCTAACATTCAGCCCTCCTGAGTCTTCTGCCCTCAATCGTGTTACTGTCACCTACCGCTCGCCAAATTGTCGGCAATGCTTACAGGACGAAGTCGATCTCGTACAAGTCGTAATGGGACTGCGACATGCCCAGGTCGGCGTAGGTCTGTTGGGCCACGGTGTTGTTGCGCTCGACGTACAGCCGAATGCCGCAGATGTCGTCCCTGGCCCTGGCAATGCCAAGCACGTAGTTGTGCAACGCCCGGTAAACGCCTCGTCTGCGCCACTGGCTGTCCACGTAGACGCTCTGAATCCACCAGAAAGTGGCGTTGCGCCAGTCGCTCCATTCGTACGTTATCAGCAGGCTGCCGACTACCTGGTTATCGGCGTTGCCGCTCTCGGCCACCCCGCTCTCGGCCACAAGGTAGAACCCCTTGCCCTGCGCCTGGAAAATTTCTTGAATGCCCTGGAGCAATAGCCCAGGGTTCAGAGTCTTGCCTTCGGACTCCTGCGCCAGGGCCTGCTGGAACTCTGCTATGCGGTCGATGTCGGAGGTCGTGGCCTCTCGAATTCGAATTTCGTTGCTCATGTCGGCTTTACCAGGTTTATCAGAATGGTGTCATGGTACCATGGCGGCGACTCGGCGCGAGAAAAAGCTCCTGAGATGGTTACAGAGATTATGGGCCCGGACATTCTTGTAGTCGGCGCGGGACCCGCAGGGCTGGCCTCGGCGACCGCCGCCGCGCAGTCAGGTGCCGGCGTCGTGCTGACCGACGGCGCTTCGTGGGCCGGCGGGCGGCTTGCCCTCCAGACGCAGCCTCTCCAGGGTCCCAAGTCCATTTTCGGCGGCCTTAGCGGCGTGGACTTCTGCCGCCGGCTCGTTGACGAGGCCTCCACAGCGGGGGTGGACATCAGGCTAGGCGCCCGGGTTGTCACCATCGACCGAAGCTCGGACGGCGCCTTCGTGGCGGCGCTGGCCGGAGGCAAAGCCAAGCTGCGTGCCAGGTCGGTCGTCGTGGCCACCGGCTCTAACGAGCCTCGCTTCGACTTTCCCGGGTCCGACCTTCCCGGCGTAATGCTATCCGGCGACGCCCAGGAGATGCTGAATATCCACGGCAGGCTGCCCGGGCAGCGCATCGCGATGGTGGGTTCCGACAACGCGGGCCTGCTCATATCCGCGAATCTTATGGATGCCGGCGCTGTCATCGTCGCAGTGGTGGAGGAGGCGTCTGAGGTTGTAGGCAGACATATCAACTGGCAGCCCTTACAGGCTAGGGGCGTGCAATTTCTGACCTCCGCGAAGGTTTTAACGGCATCCGGAGCGGGTAGACTAGAACTAATGACGTTGCGTGACGCCGCATGCGGTGTGCGTCAACTTGATATCGACGTTATGTGCCTGGCCGGGCCACGGATTCCCAGTATTGAGGTGGTCTTGCCGACTGGAATCGCCGTCGGGGAGCATGACGCGCTGGGTGGCCTGGTCCCGGTGCATAGCCGGCGAATGGGGACCAGTATTCCCGGGCTTTACGTTTGCGGCGACTCATCCGGTGTCGAGAACGGCGCGGCGGCCCTGGAAAGCGGTCGCATAGCGGGCCTATCCGCAGCTCGGGACCTGGGTTATCAGCACCCTCGGGCCAGGGAATTGCTGGCCAGGGCCGGCGGAAGGCTAGGCTACCTTCGCCGAGGGAGACGCGGAGGCCTTCGTCGCCTTGCCAAGAACGCGCTGGCCGCCGAACAACGCGGCCTTTCACATAGTTAGCTAAGAGGTATTGATGGAAAGCTTCGAGATTCTTGACGTTATAACCATGCAGAAGAGCCTCGGCGAGCGATACCTGGAGTTTTTCAAGGGCGATAACCTCAGCCTGGGGCTCTACTCTTTGCGAACTGGTGACGAGGACACGCAGCAGCCTCACACAGAGGACGAGGTTTACTACGTCGTCAGCGGACACGCCAAACTCAAGGTGGGCGACAACGACCGCAGCGTGAAGCCGGGCTCCATCGTATTCGTGAGCGCCGGCGTCGAACACCGATTTCACGAAATCACGGAAACCCTCATGGTGATGGTCGTATTCGCCCCGCCGCGAGACTCGCAGACCTAGGCCCCGCCGCCTTTGGAGCCCTTCATACGGCAACAGCTAATAAGTAAGCCCAGCCGATAGCGTCGGGCTTGTTCGCTACAGCCGCCCCGCTCTGTCTCGTCAGCGTACTACGGCAACACAACCCCTGTGCCGCGTGGCAGGTCCCACTCCTCTTCCTGCAAGCCGCGTATGTAGTCTACCTGCCCATGGTGGTTGTTCCTGTGAGTTATGCCGTGACGCAGGACCGCGCCCACCGTCCTCTGCGGATTTGAAGGGTCCACAGGTCTGTCCAGGTCGGAGGTGGTTACGGTCTTCATGAAGCCTTTGAACCGCTCGTGTGCCGTCTCCAGGTAAGCCAGCAGTACGTCCAGCTCCGGGATGCTCAGCTTCTGGAATCCCAGCCGGTCGCCGGGGTCCGGCGAAGCCATCGGCTGCCCGAATTTTTCGTGCCAATGCTTCGTCTCCCAGATATCCTTCGAACCCGCAGACAGACCTGTGACTCTAGCATCGTCGCTCCGCCCCAGGTGCCACAGAATGAAGCCAATGTTGTTGGCGTGGGGAAAGGGCCGCCACAGCACTTGCTCTCTTGTCAGTCCCTCGCATGTGACTAATAAACGCAGTTGCACCTGTTCCATGCTCTGAGTTATGAACTGTATGGTGTCCACAAAGGCCTCCCTGTCCGATAGCGCCAGGATTATAGCAGTCGGCCGATCGCCAATTTCCTTCTCGATCCACTCGAGTTCCATCTTCAGCTGATCGGGGGTGTATCCAATCACGCCCAAAACCCCGACCCCGCCCGCTTTTGAAACCGCGGCTACGACGTCTCGGCAGTGACTAAACGCGAGTATCGGAAACTCGCATCCCAGCATCTCTCGAACTTTGGTATGCATAATGTCTCCACGTTACCCGATTCGAGCGTTCTATTGTGGGCGGTAGATGCGGAATGGTGAAGCACGAATGAGCAACGCAACCAGGGAAAACAGCGGCACGGATTTTACCGGCGCACAAAACGAGCAGGGCGAGCCCTGGGATCGTCTCGCCGAGTTCCTTGGCCGCGAAGCCTTTGCGGGCTCCAAAGATCTGCGGATCACCAATACCGCTCGACCCACGGGGGGCGCTTCCTGGGAGACGTTCCTCGTCAACGTTGAATTCGAGCGGGGTGGGGACACGGAAGCCCAGCGTGTCGCGATCAAGCGAGCCCCGCCGAGCGGCCCATTGGCTCCCTATCTGGTGAACAAGGATGTCGCCATCTTTTCGACCCTGGCCGCCAGCGACGTTCCGGTCCCGCAGCTGCTCGCGTGGACCGAGGATGCATCGGTCTTCGTGCGTCCCTTTACCGTGACTTCCTTTATAGAGGGCGAATCCCATGACATTACAAAGATTGAGCGTTGGCCGGTCTGGCAGCGCGAGCGAGAGGCATTAGGGCGCCAAATGATCGACAAGCTCGCGGCCCTGCAGCGCTTTTCGTGGCAGGGCACGAGCCTCGAGGCCGTCCTGGGCCAGCCAGGTTCGGCAGACAAACGCGTGACGGCGGTCGTCGACCTCACCAGCGAGTTTCCCGAACCGGCGGGAGTGCGCCGCAATCGTGTCTACTTGTGCTCGCCGATTCTGGATCGGAGCGTGCCCGAGCAACGGGGCGCAGAGGACAGCCCGGCTGACGCGCTCGCACGCATCGTCCAGACCAGGCCCACGGTCAGGCTTGCCCCCTGTCAACGGGCATTCGTGGAGCGGCACTGGGGGAGAGCCGTCGCAGCAGGACAACTCGCAGGCC
>JACZVF010000192.1 GCA_022572805.1 Chloroflexota bacterium | reverse complement strand
TTCCGAAGGCGACGTGCCGAACCTGGTCAGTGTGCGGGAGTATCCGGTCCGCATCAGATGCGCGCTGCTGCCCTGGTCCGCCCTGGACGACGCGCTATCGAAGAATCCGGAAAGCTCCGGCAATTAACAGACTCGTTGGTCGCCGATACCTTGGGTCGCCATAATTTCTATTGCTTCCCGGACTCCAAAAATATCTTGAGGGCCTCCCTGTCCATGCCCGCTATGCCCAGGTCCGCGCTGGACGATGCGCTTTCCAGGACTCCACACGAATCGAACAGTAGCCGGACTTGATTGTCCGGCATTGCACCTGCCCCGGCCAGGCGTGTAAACCTGGACTTCCAGCTGATGAAAAACACCTGTTTCTCTAGATGAATAAACCGACGGTATCAGCAAAGGAGGCAACAGATGCGAATAGCGATAATGGGCTCCGGAGGTATGGGCGGCTACTTTGGAGGAATGCTGGCCAGAGCCGGAGAAGACGTTCATTTCATTGCGCGAGGCGCTCACCTAGAAGCCATGAAGGCCTCGGGCCTAACGGTAAAGACGAGCAAGGCCGAAGAGTTCAACATCACTGCCAAGGCGACGGACAACCCCGCGGACATCGGTGCCGTCGACCTGGTGCTGTTTTGCGTAAAGACCTTTGATACAGAAGAGATTGCCAATTTTATTAAACCGCTCATAGGCCCCGACACGGTCGTAATGTCCCTCCAGAACGGAGTTGATAACGAGGAGATTATCGAGAAAATAATTGGTCCGGGCCACGTCATAGGCGCGGTCGCGTATGTTTTAGCCAAAATAGACTCACCGGGCGTCATCAGCGAATCAATTAATCGGAAGATCATCCTTGGAGAGCGAACCGGAGAGCACACGCAACGCGTTGAACAGATAACGAAGGCGTTTGAGGCAGCCGGACAGACAGTTGAAGTGCCGGATGACATTAACGTCGCCATCTGGAGTAAACTTCTGGGCATTACCACGATGGCCGCAATCACCTGTGTTACAAGATTGCCCGCAGCCCACATATTCTCATGTCCCGAAACCAGAGCATTGACCCACGGGATACTGGATGAGGGCATTGCGGTTGCCATTGCAAACGAGATTGCCATACCAGATACATTGGGAGATGAGTTCAAGGCGCTATTCGATACCTTTCCACCAAACTACCGCGCTTCCATGTACCAAGACCTGGAAAACGGGCGGCGTATGGAGCTGGACGACATTATTGGCGTGATCGTTAGACTGGGCGAAGAGTTGGGCGTGCCGACGCCTCTCACGTTCGCCGCCTACGCGTCGCTGAAGCCGTACGCGAACGGCAAGCCAGCCATGCCAACATAGGCTAGGCCTTTCAGCCTCGGCTACCCGCTCGCTTTTCGGGGTCCATCTCAACGTCTGTTTGCTCTCTCATATGGATCAAATGAACTTAATTGTCGGCCCGTGCTCTGGCCTGTATGGGAAGCCTATAATTGCCCGGTCTCCAAAAATATCTTGAGGGCCTCCCTGTCCATACCTGCTATGCCAAGGTTCTCGGGAGTGCGCGCCGATTCCCAGCCGTCGAAGCCAATGACGATGGAACCGATGTCCACGAATGACCTCATCAGAGGCGTGTCCACGCCGAACTGCTTACCCACAAGGCTCCACGAGGCTATGCCGTAGGGGATGTCCTCGGTGAGCCAGCGGCTGTCCAGGGAGCCGGGGGCCTTCAGCCGGGTTAGCATCAGGCTTCCGTTAATCGTGGCCCACAGGTCTCCCTGCGGTCCAAAGCCGGCGTTGTGGAATCCCTCGTTGGCCGGTAGCAGCTCGTACCCCAGGGCGTTGCCGATTGCGCGGCGCTCGGCGTCAACCTGCATGATGACCTTGGCCACAGAGGGCGATACGCCCTCCTCATAGAAGTAGAACTCACCACGGGAGTACTCGATGCGCCCGGCGTTCATCAGCACACCCGCAGGGTGAACCACGGGGTTGATGGCCGACAGACCTGCCGCCATGACGTCGGGGTACAGCGACATGCCGGGGAACAGCGGGTCGATCATCCGGCGCACCCGTTCGCCCTCGGTAGCGGGAAGCACGCCCATGCCAAGGCTGGTCACCACGCCCCATATGGTCGCCGTATCGGGCGCGGTCTTGCGGCAGACGTACGGGGCAGTGTCTACCTCCGCCAGGGTTACGCCCGTAGTCCCAGCCTCGCGCAGCACCTTGGACCACTCCAACGCGCCGAGGGTTCCGGGGATAACCACCACCGTTTGCCCTTGCCGAAGATGCGGGGCGCACACCTCCGCGAACCGCCTGTGGGCGTAGGCCGGCACTATCAGCAGGACCAGGTCCGACGCGGCCAGCGCCTCCACCACGTCTGTTGTCACGGTATGGATTTTGGCTGCTCCCTGCTCCGCCACCCCGACCAGGTTAATGACCTTGGAATCGCGAATAGGCGCAAGGCTCTCGGCGAACTCCGGCAGCTCATACAGAGTGACTTCGTGACCCTGAAGGCTGAGGTTGGCCGCCACAGCGAATGCGGTGTTGCCGCCGCCCATTATGGTTACAGACCTGTTGCTCATTATTTCCTTTCTACGACTCTACGATGTGGCCGGGCGGCATCGCCGGAAGTCCTCGTGTTGTTCTCCCCCTGATTGGTAATCGAACTTATCCGAACCTGCCGGGATTGAACGGCTCGATCGGGAAGTCCCCCGCATCTTTCACGATCAGGTCCGCGATAGCCTTGCCCATTCCCGGACCAAGGAGAATGCCCTTGCGCCCCGCGCCGGTCGCCATGTAGACGCCTTCCAGCCCCGGCACGGCCCCAAGGATGGGGATGCCGTCGACCGACAGTGGGCGCAGACATGCCGTGTGCTGTACCAGTTTTGCGTCCAGCAGCGAGGGTATCATTTTCAGTAGAGACGCCATGATCTTGTCTCGGGCCACCGTAGTGGGGTTCTCGTCGAAGCCTGCCTCTTCCTCCGTGGTGCCCGTCCAAAGCAGGCCGTCCATCTTCGTGTTGGCATAGTTGCCGGCCCAACCTATGGAGCAGTCGAAGGGTGCGCCCGGCGCCTGCAAGCGAAGTATCTGTCCCTTCAATGGCCTTATTGGCACATCCAGGCCCGTCCAGGATGATGCGTCCGCCCCCCACGGGCCCAGCGCCAACACCGCACTGCCGCACGGGATTTCGGTATTGTCCGTAACGATCGCGGTCACCCTGCCGCCGTCGGTCTTCAAGCCGGTGACGTTGCCGTGCCGCACCGTAGCGCCCAGCTTTTCGGCCGCCTGCGTCAGCGCCAGAATGAACTTGTATGGCTCCACCTCGGCGCCACCCTCCACGTAAACGCCCCCAAGAACCTCGTCTGAGACCCGAGGCTCAATCTCCCTTGCCCTGGCGGCGTCCACCCACTCCACCTGATAGCCCTCCTGCTCCTGCTGCCACCCCAGTGGCTTCCTGGCCTCGCGTACCTCGTCCTCGGTGAAGGCCAGTGACAGTGACGGCCGCATTCGATATTCGGTGGAGACGCCGGTCTCATCCGGAAGCGTCCGCGCCAGCTCTCGGTGGAGGCGCATGCCCTCTCTGGCCAGGGGAAACACTGGGCCGGGGATGCCCGCTCCGGCCAACGGGCTTAGTCCGCCGTAGGCGAAACCGGAGGCGTGGCTGCCGACGGAGTCGCGTTCCACGACGGTGCTTCGGACGCCGGCCAGGCCCAGAAAGTATGCCGTCGCGATCCCGACGATGCCGCCGCCAACGATTACCACCTCGCTGCTGCTTGCGTTCAATATCTCCTCCAAGCCGGAGTGTTCAGACTGACCGTTCCGCGGTATGAACTCCGTCCAAAGCCCGACTCCGCGCAAGTGTAAGCTCACTTCTGGAGCAGGTCAATCTATCGTACGCGATTGGCATGGCCGGCGCATTTCCGCATCACAAGAAAATTACTGAAGCAATCCTCATGGTAACCTCACGCGTTGATGACAAAAATCACGATATTTTCATGGTGAGTAAGGTAACTTTATCAATAAATCATGGGCCGGTCGTTTTGGCGAGAAGCCAATTTGAACCTGGCCGAGTCAACGAGTATTCGTGGAGGTGGGGAGATGCCCTTCAGCGTAGGGCCTATGGAGCTGATTGTCCTTCTCGTCATCGTAATGATGATTTTCGGCGCGGGCCGCCTGCCCCAGGTTGGCAATGCGCTGGGCAGGTCCATCAGGGAATTTCGTCAACTGCGGGGAGACGCCGAAGACCTGGCAATGCCTGCTGGTGCCGACAGCGCCGCCAAACTAGACAGACAAAGGCCGGAGCAGGCCGGGACTGCAGGTCCACCACCAGCGACGCCCCGGAGGTCAAGGGAAAACCCGCCGGTCCGGCCGATATAGTTGTGAGCGCATGTTAAACATAAGCAGACTGCTTTGCGGGTCCACTGCGCCGGGCGACAGCCTGCGCTACGGTGAACCCGCCAGACGAAGCGATTCCATACCCAGGCAACAGACGATTCACCATCGTCCGGTGGTGGTCTGGAACATAACCCGCCGCTGCAATCTGCACTGCATTCACTGCTACTCCGAGTCCAAGAACCAGGAGTACGCCGGTGAGTTGTCGCACCAGCAGGCAAACGAAGTCCTGGATGACCTGGCGTCCTTCGGAATCCCCGTGCTGCTGTTCTCCGGCGGTGAGCCCCTCATGAGGGAAGGCATTCTGGACCTCATTGGCGAGGCGAACGAACGTGGCCTACGCACCGCGCTGTCCACCAACGGCACCATGATTACTCCGGAGGCCGCCCAGGCCCTCAAGGCAAAGGGCCTGGCCTACGTCGGCATCAGCATAGATGGGCTGGAAGCGATGAACGACCGCTTCCGGGCGAAGAAGGGCGCTTACCAGGAGGCTTTGGCCGGCATCAGAAACGCCAGGGCTGCCGGGTTTCGTGTCAGCC
The DNA here is from genome assembly GCA_022572805.1 of Chloroflexota bacterium. Classification (GTDB taxonomy): domain Bacteria; phylum Chloroflexota; class Dehalococcoidia; order Lucifugimonadales; family JADFKI01; genus Casp-Chloro-G4. The sequence continues at coordinate 685 of JACZVF010000192.1, read as the reverse complement.
TGCGCTTCACGCTGACGCGTTACAACATGGCCGACCTGGACGCCATGTTCGACCTGGTGGTGGAGGAGGGCATACCACGCTTCTGCATCTACCACCTGGCATACGCCGGCAGAGGCAACAAGCTGCTGTCATTCGACCTGTCGCACTCGGAGACGCGAGAGGCGATGGACCTGATCTTCCGGCGGACCATCGACATGCAAGAAAATGGCCATGACGTGGAGGTGCTCACTGTGGACAACCACGCGGACGCCGTTTTTCTCATGCACTGGGTCCGGCGCAACATGCCTGAGCGCGCCGACGAGGTCGAGGCCCTGGTGCGTCGCAACGGCGGCAACAGCTCCGGCAAGGGCATCGCCTGCATAGACAACGTTGGAGATGTCCATCCGGACCAGTTCTGGCGAACCCAGACGCTGGGCAACGTTCTGGAGCGGCCGTTCAGCGAGATATGGCAGGACGAAAGCAACGAGCTGCTTTACGGCCTCCGAAATCGCAGGGGGCGCATAGGTGGACGGTGCGGCTCATGCGCCTACTTCGACATGTGCAACGGCAACCTGAGGGTCCGTGCAGAGAGCGCCGCGGGGGATATCTGGGCGCAGGACCCGGCGTGCTACCTCACGGATGAAGAAATCAGTCCTGACAGGGCTACCCCGGTTCGGGTCGCTTGCAAGGCCCCGGCGTGACCGAA
>JACZVF010000191.1 GCA_022572805.1 Chloroflexota bacterium | reverse complement strand
AAATGCGGGAATGGGCCGCACGGCCAGTGACATTACTGCGAACAGGAATACAGCGATATATCCCGCGCCTCCCTGGTAGCTAATCCACGCCAGGACTATCAGTGAGGGCGCCGTTATGGCCAGCAGGGCAACGCGTGCGACGCGGCGGCTGATGCGGAAGAAAGCGGCCGTCGCCAAGCCTATTATCAGGAATACGATGGCGACGCTGGTGTCCACCTCTTTGAGTACGCTCACGTCCGACTGAAGCAGGTCGCCTCCGTTGTAGAAGTAGAAGAACCAGAATCCCAGGAACGGAATTGGCAGGACCGCAAGAGACCCCATTAACCAGTCCGGCTTGGCTATTACGCGGACGATGCGAATAACTATCCACACGGAAAATGAGATGTAGATAAAAGACGCCGCGTAAATAGGGATGCTAAGCGGCAAGGCGCCGTTAGCCACTACGCCCCACGCCCCGTAGCCGACGGCGCTCATCGCCAGGCCCCAGGAAACGATGGGCGTTACAAGGCAGTAGCCTAGCCAGGGGTAGGTCCAACGCGGGCGGCCCTTTCGCCACCCGATGATCGTGATGGTCAAGGCGAGCACCAGCATGCTGATTACCCACACCGGCGCGGTCCACAGGCGTAGGGCGAATACCAGTGAAAGCAACAGGTGGGGTAGGGTGGCAAGAGCTGTGTGGTACCAGGAGACGCGGCTGTGGACCTCGTACAGCTGCCCGGCAATCAAATCGGACTTGCCTAGGGCCCTCAGCGCCTCGTTTAGCGCCGCATCACGGGGAAGACCGTTTTCAATCAACTCGTTGACACGGTCCTCGATGTGGGCCTCGAACTCGTTCAGAATCTCCTGTCGCTCCTGCGGATACAGGTGGAGTTGCTTGCCCATTTGGTCCAGGTAGCCGCGTATGCGGGGGGTCATGTCCGCCACCGATGGGACGGTCCTATTAGAGGCCTTCAGGCTGCGCCACCAGATTAACCGCCTGCGTGAACAGGTTCCACTCCTCCAGCATGGAGGCCAGACCGGCCCTTCCTTTGGCGGTAACCTCGTAGTAGCGGCGGTTTTGCCCGGTTGGGGATGACCGCCACGCGCCGGCGATGAGACCGTCTCGCTCCAACCGGTGGAGAGCGGGGTAAAGCGTACCTTCCTTAAAGTGAAAGTAGCCGCTGCTGCGCTGCTCTATCTCCTTGACCAGCTGGTACCCATACATGGGCTCGCCGGAGAGCAGGGACAAAAGCAGAGTCTCGGTGCTACCTTTCAACAGCTCTCTTCGGTACAAGTCTCGTGCTACCTCCAACATGTGCCGTCGCCTCCGCATTATGTATAAACCCCACTACGCAGTCAAGAGTACCCAGCGCCTCAACGGATGGTTTGTCCGCCGCGGGGATGGTCCTCGGGTGAAAGGCGCGAGACTTTCGTGGCAACATGCTGCGGCAGCTTTTTGGCCAGGCAAAGTCGGCGGGCGCTGAAGACGCTACGGAGGGGGAATGGAGCCGGGTTGTGGGGGCCACAGGGTAAAAAAATGCCCCCTAGAAAAAGCGCGGATCTGGGGATTCATCAGAAGGCGCTTGCCCAGGGGGCACGGCAGGTGATGTGATCCGCTATGCGAATCTACTTCAGTGTAGCTTGGGCAGGGTGTGCGAGGGGTAAAGCTCCGGTTTTCAACGAGAGTGACAATGGTGAGCAACCGGAGTGCTTTCTCAGGCTGCTACCCGGGCTGCAAACAGGCACGACTTCGGTGGCTTTCTACATGACCGGGACGGTTTCGGAAGACTGACGTTTGGCGTGGACCATTTGCCGCACATTTTTAAGTAAGAAGCCCTTAAATGCCCTATGCAGGGGGGGCTGAGCCACAGGCATGGCTTTCGCGAGCAGTTGACACCATCATCCCGTCCGGCGAGAATAAACGGACGGTCCTCGGGCCGCACTTTGCGTCTGCCTCTGAAGGCGTTCGTTGTGCCTTTGAAGCGGATCGATATAAGGACGTTTTTTGGGCACAAACAGGGACACAGGCAGGCAAATCTCAATCTTGCCCGGCATGCGCGACGTTGGCGTAGCCGATTTTTCGCGCTTGCGAAAGGTGTCGGAAGGCCTTCAGTCGCACCTGTCAGTCAACTCCTACGAATCCGTCAACACGCCTTTATTGGAGGAGACCGAGCTGTTCGTCCGCAAGTCGGGCGGCGAGTTAACCGGTAGGCTGTACGCTTTCACGGACCCGGGCGGGCACTCCGTCAGCCTCAGGCCCGAGTTCACATCATCGATTATTCGCGCCTTTATCGAGCGACAGGAAGGCCTGGATTTGCCCCTGAGGTGGCAGTATGCCGGACCTGTTTTCCGCTACGGCGCGGAAGGCGATTACCGCCAGTTCACTCAGGTAGGGGCGGAGTTGATTGGTCTTCCCGACCGTCCCGCCGACAGCGAGGTCCTCTCAATAGCATGGGGCGGCATCGTAAAGACGGGACTTAAGGATTGTCGACTTCGGATTGGCCACCTGGGCGTGTTGCGCGATCTGCTGGACAACTTCGGCCTATCGGAGGCCGCCAAGCTATTTATCATCGGCAACATTCGGGCACTGAAACTCGGCGAGTCCAGCACTGAGGCACTCCGAGAGCGGGCCAAGGAGGTCGGTCTGCTGCATGGCAGCGCCGCCGGCGGCCTGGGGCCGGCTCTGGCGGACATGAGCAACGAATCTGCTGAGGGCTTTATCCTGGGGGTGCTCAAGGAGTCCATGCCCACGCCAATGGGAAGGCGCAGCACAGACCAGATTATCGCACGCATCCTGCGAAAGGTGCGCGATGCGGATGACCCCGGCGCGTTCGACGAGGCCCTGGCACTGTCCGACAAGCTTTCCAAGCTGGAGGGCGCCCCGGCCAAGGTTTTGGAGCAGGCATGCGGCGTAGCCATGAGCGGCGGCCTGCCGACCACTCCCTTCGACGATCTGGAAGGCCTGTTCGACGACCTCTCAGGCAGTGGGATTCCTGAGGGGGCATTGGTCCTCGATCTGGGGCTGGCCAGAGGCCTCTCCTACTACACGGGTGTTATATTTGAGCTAATGTCAGGTCCCCTGGCCGGTGCGTCTCAGGGGGGCGTGTCCCTGGGTGGCGGAGGCAGGTACGATGATCTGGTGAGGGCGCTGGGGAACGATGTTGACGTGCCCGCCATGGGCTTCGCATACAACGTCGACAATATTGTTAAAGTTTTGGCCGGCGCTGCGGGCGCGGCTGATGTCGTGGCGGTAAAGTCCTGATGGACGGAAACGGCAATCTAAGGCTGGCAATACCCAGCGACGGCGCACTTTACGAGCCGACCCAGTCATTCCTGCGGTCGTGCGGACTCGGCGTGTCCAGGACCAATCTGCGTCGGTACACCGCGGACATACCAGCCTTGCCCGGCGTAAGCGTGCTATTTCAGCGCAGCGCCGACATCACGCCGAAAGTAGAGGAGGGCAGCGCCGACATCGGCATTGTGGGACTGGACCGTTACCTGGAGATGCGCAGGGAGGGCGGCGACACCAACGTCGTTGTTGATGACCTGGGCTTCGGACAGTGCCAGCTTGTCATTGGTGTCCCCGACTCCTGGGTTGACGTGACCTCTCTTGCCGACCTGTCGGACCTGTGCATGGAGTTCCGGCAAGACGGGGGCGACCTGCGCGTCGTGACCAAGTACCCAAGGCTGGTTGAGCGCTTTCTTCTGAGCAACGGAGTGAACTTCTTCTCGCTGGTGCATTCCAGCGGCACTTTGGAGGCGGCGCCGGCCATGGGATTCGCCGATATCATCGTTGACGTATCGGAAAGCGGCACGACTATGCGGGAGAACCGCCTCAAGACCATCGTGGGCGGCTCCATAATGGTGTCCAAGGCCTGCCTCATCGGTAACAGGCGTCTGCTCAGGGAAAACAAGGGCAAGCTGGATATCGCCAAGTCCTTGGTGGATGTCGTCGAAGCCTACCTGCAGTCCAGAAACTACTTTAGCGTCACGGCCAACATGCGGGGCGAAACGCCAGAGGATGTCGGCAGGTACATCCTGGAGCAGACGGACATTTCAGGCCTAAGGGGCCCTACTATATCCAAGGTCTTTACTTCAGATGGACAGAGTTGGTTTGCGGTGACCATCATCGTAGAGCAGGACAAGCTCCTGGGCGTGGTCGGCAGCCTGAGAAAGCTGGGCGGCAGCAGTGTCACTGTTTCGCATCCCAACTACGTGTTTCATTCCGAATGCAAGGCGCACAAACGGCTTGCATAATCCTCAGCATTCATCGCGGCCGTACTAGAGGACTTTATTGCCCAACCCACCCGTGCATATGAATCTTGCCCAGGAGGTGGCCGAGAGGCTGGGCCATGAGGTGTTGGACGCCAACATGGGCCATTTCCTTCTAGGCTCAACCTCGCCGGACATCCGTGTAATCACGCGGGTGGACCGGTCTGTGTACCACTTTGCCCAGCTGGATTTCGAGGAGATTGGCACCGGCATGCGTGGCCTCTTTCACTCCCACCCCCACCTGGAGGACGCCTCCGACCATAGCGAGCAGACCCAGGCATTTATGGCAGGGTACCTGACGCACCTGATGGCTGACGAGACCTGGATTACCAAAATGTTTCGTCCCTACTTCGGCAATCGGGATGTGTTTAAGGACGGGACCGTTGGCCTCGTCATGGACAGGGCAATGCAGCTCGAGATGGACAGGCGTTGCTGGGACGACGTTGAATCCATGCGCCTGCTTCTCGATACGCCAACTGACGCCATAGAAATCGGGTTCATCCCCGGTGATACGCTGGGAGATTGGGCCCAATGGGTTGGGGCGAACCTGGACCGTGGATTCTCATGGGGTAGGCTGCGATTCATGGCCCGACGCATAGCCGATGGGGATGAGGCGCACCCTGCCTACGGTGTCGCGGAGGCGTTCGTCAGCGACGCGGCTGCCGGCCTCGAACGGCTTTACGAGTTGGTGCCTAGCGAGATGCTCGAGGAGTACCACGAGACCGCCCTGGATTCCCTAACCGATGCCGTTAGAGACTACCTGCCGTGAAGGTAGTCCAGGGTCTCGAGCAGGCCAAGCAGGCCTTGCTGACGGGCAGAGGCCTCAACCTCGACAACGTGCCCCATCACGTTCAGGAGGGCATCCGGAAGGTCTTCGGCAGGCCCATGTCTCCGGCCCAGGTCGTCCAGCACATCCTGGAGAGGGTCCGGAATGAGGGCGACGCCGCCATCCGGGACCTTACCCGCAAGCTGGATGGTGCTGATATCGAAGAGTTCGAGGTGCCGGCGTCAGCCATTGCCGGCGCCCGTCATCAGGTCTCCGACGAGCTTGTTGAAGCCCTCGACGTGGCCGCGGGCCGCATACGAAAATTTCATGAGGCCTGCTTGCCCAGGGGCTGGATGGACCACAAGGAGGGCTACGGACAGATCATCAATGCCGTCGGCAGGGTCGGCGCCTACGTACCCGGCGGGACCGCCATCTACCCGTCAACCGTGCTTATGACCGCCATACCCGCCAGGGTCGCGGGCGTCGAAGAGGTCATCGTCTGCACACCGACCAAGGGCGACCAAATGCCGGCTCCAGCCGTGCTGGTTGCGGCGGACATTGCGGGCGTTGACCGCATATTCCG
>JACZVF010000190.1 GCA_022572805.1 Chloroflexota bacterium | reverse complement strand
TCCTGGGCACGGAGGACACCATCCTTTACCGCTCCTGCTTAGACGCCCACACCGGCCTGTTCCAGACTCTGCGAAAGGCCGAAGACGCCATCATAAGCGATTCGCTAAATCACGCCAGCATCATCGACGGCGTTCGCTTGTGCCGCGCCCAGAGGAAGGTATTCCGACACAACGATGTCGCGGACCTGGAGGCCAAGCTTGTGGAGGTCAAAGACGCGCGTTTTCGTCTGATCTGCACTGACGGCGTGTTCAGCATGCAGGGCGACATGGCGCCGCTGAAGGATATATGCGACCTGGCCGACAGGCATGATGCGCTGGTTATGGTGGACGACTCCCACGCCACGGGCTTCGTCGGCCCCGGCGGCAAGGGCACCCCGGCTGAACTGGGCGTCGAAGACCGGGTGGACATCATTACCAGCACGCTGGGTAAGGCCCTGGGTGGCGCATCAGGGGGCTTCACGTCGGGCCGGCAGGAGATTATCGACCTCTTGCGCCAGCGCTCCAGACCGTACCTGTTCTCCAACACGCTGGCCCCGCCCATGGTGACGGGCGCGTTGAAGGCGTTGGAGATGGTCCGGCAGCGCCCCGAGCTACGCGAGACGCTGTGGGCCAACACCGACTACTTTCGAGACCACATGACAGCCCTGGGATTCGATATCATCAAATCCAGGCATCCCATAATACCCATCATGCTGCGGGACGAAAACCGGACGCTGGAGATGGCCAAGGCCATGAACGAGCGCGGCATATTCGTCGTTGGCTTCAGCTTCCCCGTCGTGCCGCGAGGTGAGGCCCGCATCAGGGTGCAGGTATCGGCGGCGCACACCAGGGACCAGCTCGACAAGGCCCTGTCTGAGTTCGAGGTCGTGGGGAAGCTCCTGGGAGCCATCTGAGGACTGATTTATTTATGAATAGAATCCTTGTCATCGGGGCCACGGGTCAGATCGGCGTGGAGCTGGTGCCGGTGCTTCGGGAAATGTGCGGCGCCGACAATGTGGTGGCGGCAGAGCACGCCGAGCGTCTACCGGACGACATCAGAACAGCCGGCCCCTTCACCTCCGTGGATGTTACCGACTACGGGCAGGTGGAGGCTGCGCTCCGGGAGTTCAAGGTAGATGCTGTCTTTCACCTGGCATCGGTCCTTTCGGCGCTGGCCGAGACGAGGCGCGAGCAGGCTTACCGGGTGAATTTCAACGGGCTGTACAACGTATTGGAGGCATCGTTGGCAAATGGCGTCAAGAAAGTCATCGTGCCCAGCTCTATTGCTGCATTTGGTCCCGAATCGCCCCGGGACAGCACGCCCAACGACACCGTTCAGAGGCCGACAACCATATACGGCATCTCAAAGGTCTTAGGGGAGCTGATGGGCAACTACTATCAGGCGAAGCTTGGGCTGGACGTTCGGGGAGTCCGCCTTCCCGGCATCGTCAGTTGGAAGGCCGAGCCCACCGCCGGCACCACCGATTACGCGGTGGAAATATTCCACGGAGCGATTGAGCAGGGGCACTACACCAGCTACCTGAAGCCGGACACGTACCTGCCCATGATGTACATGCCCGACGCCATCCGGGCGCTCACAATGGTGGCGGAGGCCGACTCCAACCGTTTACTGCATCACGCTGATTTCAACGTGAACTCCATGAGCTTTACGCCGGCCCAGTTGGCGGATGCCATTAAGGCGAAGATGCCTGATTTCACCATAGGCTACGACATCGATCCGATGCGGCAGGACATAGCCGACTCGTGGCCCAATTCGCTGGACGATTCGGCGGCCAGGGCCGAGTGGGACTGGCGCCCGCGTTACAATCTCGATACCATGGTCGACGATATGCTCAAGAATCTCCAGGCCCGGCTTCGGAAAGTAGGAACGGGGCCGGGTGGAAACGAAACGCGGCGAGCCGCCGGGTCTTAACCGAAAGCTTGTAGGCCTGGCGGCCGGAATCTCCTTGTTGTGTCCGGGGACAGCTTCGACTTGCGGACCTTGGTTCGCGCAACATCCAGCCGCCACTTCATGTCTTGTCATTCCAGGTTGCCGCGACACCTCAATGGGCTTTACAACATCACATGTATGGCGCTAGGACTCTGATTACTCGCACGAGGACCTTTTGAACATACCAACCCTGCTGTTTGCCCTGTCCGTCACGCTGTTGACTGCCTGCGCAGGCGCCGTGGCCTCCGACGCCTCAACCGTCCCGGCTGATGAGACGCTTGGTCGCCTGGCGGAGGGCTTGCAAACGGCGAGACCCTCGATCGACATCGATATATCCATGTACCTGCTGGTGAACAGTGCTGACTCGACCATCTCGACACGTCGCACTGAGGACGAGCTAAGGGAAATTCTGTCCGGCATGAACGAAATCTGGAGCCAGGCCGACATTCACCTCGATCTCAGAAACGTGAGCACCGTGGAGGTGCCGCGAGATGTTCTTGGGCAGGCGGTGAGGGGCGACCTGAGAGTATTCTTTCAGGCGCTCGGGGACGGCGTTCAGATACCGCAGCCGTCGACGATTAACGCCTTCTACATCCGCAACGTCGGCGGGCCGAACGGGATCAATCCGTTTAGCTCACGATCGTTTTTCGTCATCGACGAGCCGAGCGTCCACGACCGCCGCGTAAGCAGCCATGAGGTCGGTCACATTCTGGGGCTGCATCACGACCTCGAAGACTCCGGCGTCCTGATGTTTTCGGGCACCAACGGGATGAAGATTTCCGCCGAGGAGGCGACAGTCGCACGTTACGTAGCCAAAGGCATTCTGAATGGGATTCGTTGACCTCTTGATGGACGCAGCCAAGATAGCCCGGTCATTCACAGCCCGCTTCAAGTTCACGTTGGCGATGGCAGGTCTGGCCCTGCTGGCCGTCGCCTGCTCGACCGGCGCTGCTCCTCCGACACCTGTTCGCCCAACGCCGGAGCCGGCTGCCGTTGGGGCGCTTACGGTCGTGCTGATGAATCACGGCGGGGATATGGAAGGTCACACCCCCAGAGGCTTTCAAGGCCAGGGCACCGGTCTGTTCGCAGGCGACAATCTGAATCCCAGCTTTCCGAATGGCGATGGCGTTCAGATATTTCTGACGTTCGATCTTGAGGACCTGCCCGCCGGAGATGTGCTGTCCGCCACGCTTCGATCCGAGAATTTTCACCTGCAAGGTTCGCCTTTAGAGGACCTTGGGCCGCTTCGGGCGCAAGAGGTGCGCTACGACCGGTTCTCGTCCGCCCTGTGGAATCTGAGTCCGCTGGCCGGGGGACACACCTGCACCTTCGCTATCGAGGAGTCGGAGGAGTTTCAGTGCGACGTCACCGATGTTGTACGGCGATCGGTTCAGGACGGTTACAAATACGCCCAGCTTCGGCTCCGATTGGAGAAGGCCGGCGACGGCGACGGCAGCTCCGATCTTGTTGCGTTTTACAAGACAAACTCCAACACCAACGAGCCGGGTATTTTTGAGGTTGAGATCACTCTCGCCCAGTAGGCATGAAAGCCGTGATCCACAAGCCCTATGATCTTGCCGTGCCGCCTCCTGCCGCGAGGCTACTTCCCGCCCGTTGCTGGAATCGCAGAATTGTTGTTTGCCGACGATTCAGTCTCTTAACATTTCCATGCTGAAAACCTAATTGTGTCCGCTGCCCACGAACATGATAGTGAGTGCGAGTCCCATCGCTGTTTGCGTATGGCGCAAACCATGCCGTAACAAGCGGCAGATTGGACCGCCGAGTTCAGATCTTCATAGGGTCTGCCTTTGGCCGGTCTCGGAAGCCATTTCTATGGCCGCCAACATTCGCTGGCGCTGGACGGCGGTGTCGAAATCCGGTTCCGCCCGGGTCCCGCCTGCAATCGCATCAGCGAACCTGCTCCACATCTGCGCCACGTTGTACGGCGGCCCCTGAGGTATTTCCTCGGACACCCATGAGTGGTGCGGCGGTACCTCCAGGTCCTCCAGGGAGTCATCCTTCCCCTTACCGCCTCGAAGCCGTATGCTCTCGATCTGAGCGCCACCTGAGCCCTCCAGGGTCAGTGTTCCCTCCCTGCCATAAACCTCAAGACGGAAGCCGCTCCCATGCCACGGTATGCTGCTCACATGCGCGGAGACCACCGCCCCACTTTCAAGCACGCCGCTGATCAGGATGTTGTCGGGAGACGTCACGTCAACCATACGGTCGGTGTCGGTCTCATGCCACTGGGGTATCTGAGTCGTGACGACAGAGGATACCTCCTTGAATTCACCGAGGCACATGCACAGGGCGTCTATTGCGTGTCCAAAGGAAATGGTGAGAGTGTTGGCGCCCAGAACACGTTCCCTCTGCCACGTACGGCCAGATGTCCGGGTCAGCACACCAGAGCCGAAGAGGGCCATGTGGCTGGAAACTACCTCGCCCACGTAGCCCTGTTCGATGAGCTCTTTTAGCCTCAATATGGCCGGAGAGCATCGGGCCTGAAGCCCTACCATTGTGTGGACATTTTGCTTCCGGGCAAGCTCCGCCATCTCCTCAGCTTCGGCTAGATTGGCACCCAAAGGCCACTCCGTGAAGACGTGCTTGCCCGCGGCAACGACATCCATTGTTAGCCTGTGATGCAGAGGCACGCGGACTATCACGCCCACAGCGTCAATGTCGTCCTGCTTGAGCATCTCCATGTGGTCGTGAAAGGCCGCCGGCACGCCGTACCTCTCTGCCGACTCACGCGCGGTGTCCTCGTGTGCGGTGCATACCGCCACCAGATCGATGTCGGGCAAGGCTACAAGGGCGGGCAGGTGTGCGCGGGGCCCCCAACCGTAGTTCACGTTCGCGCCGATAATCCCAACTCTAAGTTTCTTATTCGCCATTGCGTAGCCCCCAATATCAGTAATGCTTTTGTAAGTTGACTGGTCTCGATTTCTGGACGACCATGCTGCCTGCGCGGCGGTATCGAGACCGCCGTTAACGACGCCCGGTGAATACGCGGCAATCTTAGCACGGCCCCCAACAATGAGGTTCAGGTGTCATGCCGTTTGTCCCGCGTGACCAGTCGTCGCTTCGCCAACCAGCCTTGTCTGATAGTGAAGCTCTGGCTGCGGATATTCGTCAATGGCGCATCACACCGGTCGGCACCAGCAGCCCTGATTCGTAAGCGACCGCCCGTCTGATGCAACCAGACTTCGGACGCATTCCAACCTGATGATTGCAGTATCGTGCCCCGTCTGGGATTCGGCGCCGTGCGATTGTCGCCGCGCCTTTTCGGTCTTGCTTGGAGAGGTTATGGAGGCGCTGAACGAGATTGAAGACGCATGCCCTTTAGTGGGAAGCCATGGAGCTATCTAAGACCGTCTCTTATGGCTGCGTGACGACCAAGAGACAAAGCCATACTATTGGGCGACAAAAAGCGGCTTGCTTGAAGTACCAGATCCACTAAGCTTTGCCATGAATAGCGTGGAGCCAACGGGCGGACTCGAACCGCCGACCTGCGGTTTACGAAACCGCTGCTCTACCAACTGAGCTACGTTGGCTGGTTTATAGACCGGCGCAAGGCTTAATGGAGGTATCGAAACGCCGTATATGATTAGCCGTTTCCCTGATCCAGTGATCGCTAATGCCTCACGCTCACATCACAGCCCCTGCGCCCCCCCTTCACGTTTTCTTGCAGTAGAAGGAG
>JACZVF010000189.1 GCA_022572805.1 Chloroflexota bacterium | reverse complement strand
TTTGGCAGGGAGGCGTCGGGGGAAGTCGTGCGGCTTGTTGTGGAAAAGTACATGCCCGACCTGCTGGTGTCTGCGGGATTCGCTGGCGGCGCGCAGCCGGGACTGAACCCGGGGGAAGTATTCGTCTGCAAAAGACTGCTGGGCCTAACCGGACATGCTGCGTATTGGAGTTCGAACACGGTGATGGAAAAATCTGTTCGGGAATCAGCCCTCCCCTACGACCAATGGAACGACATTGAAATACGCTGGGGCTCTTGCCTCACCGTGCCCTCGCTGGTACCGGGCAGCTTCATGAAAGAGTGGTTAGGTAGAACATTCGCGACTGACGTTATCGATATGGAAAGCTACTGGATCAGCGAGGCTGCGGATAATCTAAAGGTGCCGCATCTCATTTTGCGAGCCGTATTTGATCCCGTGGAGTTCACGTTGCCGCCATTCGTGGCCCCGTCGCTAGGCGAATCGACAGTCAGGACCGCATTGCGGGCGGCATCGTATTTGATAGCCCATCCAGGCTCCGTAAAGGCGGCCACGGTGTTGATGGCCCAGGCAAAGCAGGCCACGGCGTCGCTGAGCCGGTTCCTGTTAAATCTCACGCCAACCGGCACGCGGGTCCTGAACCTGGCGGCAGGCGCAAGGTGAATCAAAGTATGGACAATCTGTCCAATAATAATTTGCATGAACAAAGAGCCTATTTGGACAAAACTATCCGGATGAGTCACGACTACCTGCTTGGCATACAGTATCCAGATGGGTACTGGTGGGGAGAACTGGAGTCCAACCCGACCATGGAGGCCGAGTTCATCTTGATGAACTACTTCCTGGGGATTAAGGACGAATGTCGAAATCGCAAGCTAGTCAACCATATTCTGGGGCAGCAGCGCGACGACGGCACGTGGGGCCAGTACTACGGCGCTCCGGGCGACCTGAGCACATCCGCCGAATGCTACTTCGCGCTGAAGCTCTCCGGCGTTCCTGCTGATGGTCCACAAATGTTGAAGGCCAGGGACTTCATACTGTCCAAGGGCGGTGTGCCCAACACCAGGGTTTTCACCAAGATATGGTTCTCGCTGTTTGGCCAGTGGGACTGGAAGGGCGTTCCGGTAATGCCGCCGGAGCTTATGCTCATTCCCGACTGGTTCCCTCTGAACCTTTACGATTTTTCGAGCTGGGCCAGGGCGACGATTGTCCCTCTGCTGGTCCTCATGGACCGGAAGCCCGTTCGCAGGATACCGGACTGGGCCGCTGTGGATGAGCTTTACGTTCTCTCCAGGGAGGACTCGGATTATTCCGTCAAACGGCCGTCCAAGCTCATCGGGTGGGACGCCCTGTTCTACGCCAACGACACTGTGCTGCGGCAGTTGGAACGCCTGCCCTGGATTCCAACTCGCGGCCAGGCCGTGCGTCGGGCCGAGCAGTGGGTCGTGGACCACCAGGAGGACGATGGCAGTTGGGGGGGTATACAGCCGCCCTGGGTCTACTCGCTGATGTGCCTTTACGAGTTGGGCTACGGCCTGGACCATCCTGCGATGAAGAAGGGACTTGAGGGCTTCGAGTCCTTCGTCATCGAAGAGGACGACACCATGCGCGTCCAGGCCTGTGTTTCGCCGCTATGGGACACCTGTTTGACGATGATAGCGTTGGTGGACTCCGGGGTGAGGCCGGACCATCCGGCCCTGGCCAAGGCCGGGCGGTTCCTCGTGAAAAAGCAGGTCAGGAACGGGGGGGACTGGCAGGTCAGGGCCAAGGGGGCGCCTCCCGGAGGATGGGCCTTCGAGTTTGCCAACGACAGCTACCCGGACCTTGACGACACCGCCGAGGTGGTCATGGCACTGAGCAAAATAGACCTGCAAGCCGACGAAGGCGCAAAGCAGGAAGCCATCGACCGCGCGTTGAGGTGGCTCATGGGAATGCAGAGCTCCAACGGCGGCTGGGCGTCGTTCGATAAGGACAACTCCAAGGGGCTCATCGCCAAGATACCGTTTTTGGATTTCGGCGAGACCATTGACCCTCCCAGCGTCGATGTCACAGCCCACATACTTGAGATGCTGGGCCAATTGGGGGTATCGGCAGACCATCCGGCGGTACAGAGAGCCCTGGCATTTGTCATGGACGAGCAAGAGCACGACGGCGCTTGGTTTGGCCGATGGGGGGTTAACTATATTTATGGCATCGGATCGGTGCTGCCCGCCCTTGAGGCCCTGGGCATCGATATGAACCAGGCGTTCATTCATAGGGCCGTGCGGTGGGTCGTCGAGCACCAGAACGAAGACGGCGGATGGGGTGAGAGCTGCTCTTCGTACGTCGATGTCGCCTCTCGAGGACGAGGCCCCAGCACTGCTTCGCAGACAGCCTGGGCGCTGATGGCGCTAATCGCAGCTGGAGAGGGCGGCCTTCCATCAACGAAAAAAGGGGTGGATTATCTGCTAGGTACACAGGATTCCGACGGCACATGGGACGAGCCTTACTTCACGGGCACGGGCTTCCCCGGGTACGGCATCGGCCAACGTTTGCCGGACTACCTGGGGCCTGACGACCCCGGCTACCAGGGAGATGAGCTTTCAGCCGGATTCATGATTAACTATCACATGTATCGCATCTACTGGCCGCTGACCGCTTTGGGACGATACAGGCGTTATCTGGACGGCGAAACACAGGTCATCAGGCACGGTTCCAACGCGCGTATTAGCTACAATATCAGGGTGGAAAGACCTAGACGAAAAAGATTGAAACAACTTATACCGATGTGGTAACGTTCACGTTGGCTGTCCTTCACACGGTAGGCAGAAGAGGTTCGAAATGAAGGTACTACAAGAGGCATCTTTCAAGGCTACCTTGTTCACGTTGGAAGTGGATGTAAGGTCCGCGAGCATGCCGGAATTTTTCGATATCACGGATGGGGTACAGGAATTTGTTGAGCAGTCGCAGGTGCGAAACGGATTCGTAGTAGTGTTCTCAAGGCACACCACGGCCGCCATCGTGATACAGGAAAAAGAACCGCTCCTGATGCATGACATGGCCAGCGCCATAGAACGCTTCGCCCCACGAAACCAGCACTACAGGCACAACGACTTCGAGGTGCGTACGGTGCACATGCACGAGGACGAGTGCCCCAATGGCCACTCGCACTGCCAGCACCTGCTTTTGGGCGCCAGCGAGAACGTGCCCCTGGTTGACGGCAAGATGACTCTGGGTGAATTTCAGCGTATATTCATGGTGGAGCTGGACGATCAGAAGGACTTTCGTCAAATTCTGGTCCAGGTAATGGGCACCTGACTGTCACAGGGACGACTCCTTGATTGCATGGGGAGCATCAGGAATTATCGGCCCGTGAACTCCCTGTAATTCCAAGGCAGGCGCGGCGCCTATCTGTGCCGTGAGATTCAGGGGATTGGGCGATATGGGCAAGGAATTGGAACAGGCCTACGATCACTGCCAACGAATAGCCAAGGAAAACGCCCGCAACTTTTATTACGCCTTTCGCATCTTGCCCGCACGGAAGCGTAGGGCCATTTACGCGGCATACGCCTTCTGCCGCCTGTGCGACGACATCTCCGATGATGACCTCCCCCTTGAAGAAAAGGACCGACAATTCGCTGAGACGCGCCAACACCTGGCGGACTCCCGCGATGGCCGCGCCACCGGCCCTATCTTCCGCGCAATAGGCGACGCCTCCAATGCCTTCAATATCCCTTTCCGTTACTACGAAGAGGTTATCGAGGGAGTGGAGATGGACCTTACCAAGACCAGGTTCGCCGATTTCGATGAGCTCAAGGATTACTGCTACAAGGTCGCGTCTGTGGTTGGCCTCATATGCATCGAGGTATTTGGTTACGACGACGACAAGGCGCGGGAATACGCGGTGGACATGGGCTTGGCCATGCAGCTCACCAACATACTGCGGGATGTTAAGGAGGATGCCGAGCGCGGCCGCATCTACCTGCCGCAGGATGAGATGGCGCGATTCGCGTACACGGAGCAGGACCTCATGAACGGTGTTTTCAACGATTCCTTTCGGGCATTGATGGCTTTCCAGGTAGACCGCGCCAGGACCTACTACGAAAAATCGCGCAGGCTCTTCCCCCTGATTCACGCCGAGGCCAGGGCGTGTCCCAGCGTTCTGCACGCAACCTACAGTGGCGTGCTGGACCGCATCGAGGCCTCCGGCTACAACGTGTTCGAGAGGCGCATCGGACTGAGCAAGCCGGCGAAGCTCCTGCTGGTGGCGAGGCTTTGGGCCGGAACCCTGCTGCCTTCCGTCCCCATACCGCTTCTCAGAAGATAGGCGCCGCGCCGCACGAATGCCCAACGATCACGCCCTCATCCTCGCTCCTTTCAGCGATAACCAGCTCGCACGGCTGCGTCTGGAGCTCGGCGTCACGTACCAAAGTTGGATGGACAGCCGCAAGCTCTACGGCCCCGACGAGTTGGCACAGCGCCTACTTGAGGAAAACTGTTCCGTGCTTGTCATCGAGTCGGACTTTGCGTTCGCGGAGATGTTTGAGCAGGTGCCCGGCCTCCGGTTCGTTGGCATCTGCCGGGCGGCCACAAATCAGGTCGACGTGGAGGCCGCGACGAAATGCGGCATTGTTGTCGTCAACACTCCGGGACGCAACGCCCGCGCAGTCGCTGAGCATACCCTGGGCCTCATGCTGGCATTGGCACGCAAGATTCCGCAGTCACACAACTACGTCCGAGACGGCTCGTGGCAAGACCCAACCGAGCCTTATACAACCCTTCGCGGCATCGAGTTACATGGACGCACTGTCGGAATAATAGGCCTGGGCGCCATCGGCCTGCTGGTGGCTGAGATATGCCACGCTCTGGGCATGAATGTGCTGGGATATGATCCCTACTCCGACCCAGACCTGGCTTACCTGTGCAAGGTCGAACTTGACGACCTCCTGGCACGCGCGGACTTCGTCGATGTGCATGTGCCCTTGACGGCTGAGACGCAGGGCATGTTGAATGCCGGCCGCCTTGCATTGATGAAGCCCACGGCCTATTTAGTAAGCGCCTCCGACACAGGTGTCTTTGACGGCAACGCGTTGGCGGAGGCCCTGGCTGAAAAGCGCATAGCAGGCGCCGCCGTGGATGTCTTCGAGTCGCACCCTGTTTCGCCGCAAAGCCCGCTGCTGGCCCTGGACAACGTGGTGCTCACCCCTCATATTGGTGGCGCCACTGAGGAGACGGTGGAGCGCCATTCCCGCATGATGGCGGATGACATACTGCGGTTCCGAAACGGCCGGCGTCCACTGAATCTGGTTAATCCTGATGCATGGTCCCCTGATGCCTGTGCTGAGGGGTCGTAAGGCGATGACAAGGGGCTCAGTGCTGGTGATAGACGCCGGCAGCAGCAGGCTGCGTTGTCATCTCTTTGATTGTGAAGCCCGGACGGTGGCCCTATCCGCCGTGGAATGGACGTACCTGGAAGAGCCTGACGCCCCGTCAACGGCCAAGGCATTTGATCCCCTGTGGCTGTGGGAGGCCTGCTGCCGGGCGGTCCGCCGTTGCGTCGCGAATGCCCCGCCCGATGTCCGTCCCGTAGGGTGCGTCGCGGTAACAAGCCAGCGGCAGGCGGTCGTCTTTCTCGATGCCGCCGGTCACGAGATCTACGCCGGACCGAACATGGACCTGCGGGCTGTCTTT
>JACZVF010000188.1 GCA_022572805.1 Chloroflexota bacterium | reverse complement strand
ACACTAAATGTCCGGGGGCAACTCCGGCATGGCCGCGGCAGGGTGTCACTCTGAGGCATGATCGCCCCGCACAGAGCTGCTAAGAGGCGCCATACGCTCTCCGTGGTTGGTTTCGGTCCAATGTCAGGCCCCGCATAACGATTATTGTAAACATCCTGCTTCGCTAAGGTCCGCCGAAGTCTACTCCGGAACGCTTCGTTGAGTCCGTCTCTCCAGCAGACTTACCCGAAGATCTCTTGCCCTGGGAGATTCCGCACAATGGGAATTACGCGCGGCCATACGCTACGGAGGTTTGAATCGTCGCACAGTGGGTAGAATCTAATAGGTATAGCGTGAACGCCCGAATTCTAGGGTGGCGGACGCCGATTAAGACCAGTACGCACCGGACGAAAAGAGAACCGTGGCGCATGAGCTGGGTTGCGCCGACAGGCTCTCCAATGTCTGCGGCGCCATCGTTGAAGGGTAGGAGGTGGGGATGGCGTACTCAACAGACCAGGTAACTCGACACAAGGACCCGTCCTCGGCCGGCCTCAGTGGCCTGGACGTGAAGGAGATGTACGGTCGCATGCTCCTGGCCCGGGCCATCAGCGAGCGCATGTGGCTGCTGAACCGGATGGGCAAGGCTCACCTGATAGTCACCTGTGAGGGTCACGAAGGCGCGCAGGTTGGCAGCGCATACGCGATACGGCGAGGCCACGACTTTGTCTTGCCTTACTACCGTGACATCGGCGTGGTGCTGACCGTGGGCATGACTGCCAAAGAAGTAATGCTGGGTGTCCTCAACAGGGCCGAAGACCCCAGCAGCGGCGGCCGGCAGATGCCGTGCCACTGGAGTCACCCGGACTTGCGAATAATCTCGCAGTCCAGCGTTGTGGCCACTCAACTGTCGCACGCCGTGGGTATCGCGCACGCCTCCCGCATCAAAAACGAGGATGCAGCCGCAGTCGTGTACTTCGGCGACGGCGCTACGAGCAAGGGCGAATTTCACGAATCCCTGAACTGGGCCGCGATTTACGACCTGCCCGTGGTATTCATCTGCGAGAACAACGGCTACGCCATCTCCGTGCCCACAAGTAAGCAGATGCCTGTGGCGCAGGTGGCCGACAGGGCGCAGGCATACGGTATCCCTGGCCTGACCGTCGACGGTGCAGATGTTGTCGCCGTGTACGAGGCTACGCAGGCAGCGCTTCAACGGGCCCGTCAAGGCCAAGGCCCCACTCTGATAGAGATAATCACCTACCGGTACAAGCCGCATACAAACAACGATGACGACTCCAGCTACCGCTCGCAAGAAGAGGTCGATGAGTGGCGTCAGCGCGACCCGATTCCAATTCTGCGAGACCTGCTGATGGAGCTGGGCGAAATCTCCGTAGAAGAGGACGAAGAGATTCGCCGATGTGTTCGGGCGGAGGTAGATGAGGCACAGCGCTACGCGGAGGAGGCGCCGGTGGCAATGCCGGAAGATGCCCTGCTGCACGTCTACGGCGAATCGCCCGAATCGGTTAGCGAGGGATGAGCGGATGCCGTCGTTGACAATGATAGAAGCCATTTACCAAGGCCTCTCGGAGGCGATGGAGTCCGATCCACGTGTGGTTAATCTGGGTGAGGACATAGGCCTCGCGGGAGGTGTGTTCAAGGTCACCGAAGGGTTGCAGGAAGCGTTCGGTGAGGAACGGGTGATCGACAGCCCGCTGTCCGAATCGGCCCTGATTGGCGTTGCGATAGGCATGTCGCTGAACGGACTGCGCCCCGTGGCGGAGATTCAATTCGCCGATTTCATCCACTCCGCCTTTGACCAGATAATGAACGAGGCCGCCAAGATGCGTTACCGGTCCAACAACGGGTGGCACTCGCCGATAGTTATCCGCGTTCCATATGGGGCAGGGGTTCATGGAGGGCTGTACCATTCCCAGAGCATAGAAGCCTTGTTGGCCCACATACCTGGACTGAAAATCGTAGCGCCTTCCAATCCGTACGACGCCAAGGGACTGCTCAAGGCCGCCATTTACGACGAAGACCCTGTCATTTACCTTGAGCATAAGAAGGCCTACCGACTTATCCGTGGCGAGGTGCCGCAGTCCGACTACACCGTTCCCATCGGCAAGGCCGAGGTCCGCCGCAAAGGCGAAGACCTTACCGTCATCGCATACGGCCTCATGCTTCACTACGCTTTGCAGGCGGGGAAAAGCCTGGCCGAAGATGGCATAGACGCCGAGATACTGGACTTGAGAACGTTGGCCCCGATTGATAAGGAAGCCATTTTCGAGTCAGCCAGGAAGACCGGTAAAGTGCTGATAGTTCACGAAGACAACAAGACCCTTGGAATGGGGGCCGAGATTGCCAGCCTGATTATGGAGGAGGCTTTTGACTATCTCGACGCTCCGGTTGTGAGGCTGGCCGCCCCGGATATTCCGGCGATGCCTTACGCTCCGGAGCTGGAGGAGTTCTGCCTGCCGGACACAGAAAACATTAAAACCGCGATGCGCGAACTGGCTGCGCGTTAATCCACGACGTTCGCCCTCGGGTCAGGAGTACCCAATGAGAATTACTGAAGCAGTGAAGCGATACTCCCACGAAAAGTTGCTGATATGCAATGATGAATCGAGCGGTCTGACGGCGTTCATCGCGATTCATGATACGACGCTGGGCCCTGCCTGTGGCGGCGTCAGGATATGGCCCTACGAGAGGGAAGAAGATGCTATAACAGATGTGCTTCGCCTGTCGAGGGCCATGACCTACAAGTCCGCCGCCGCAGGTCTGAGTCTTGGCGGCGGCAAGGGTCTCATCATGGCAGACTCGCACACGGAAAAGACCGACCGCCTGCTGAGGGCGTTCGGCAGGTGTGTGGAGTCCCTGGGCGGCAGGTACGTGACGACGGAAGATGTGGGCATGAAACCGGAGGACCTAATCGTCATAGCGGAGGAGACAAGGCACGTAGTTGGACTTCCTACCTCGCACGGCGGCAGCGGCGACACCTCCCCGCTAACCGGGTTGGGGGTCTACATGGGTATGAAGGCCGCCGCCAAGTCCGTGTGGGGCTCCGATAGCCTGGAAGGCCGGACCGTCGCGATGCAGGGCTTCGGAAATGTTGGCACGCAGACCGCGCACTACCTCGTCAAAGAGGGCGCAAAATTAATCGTCGCCGACATCTATCAACAGTCCCGTGATAAGGCGCTCAGCATCGGCGCTTCAGTAGTCGCACCAGACGACATCTATGATGTGGACTGCGATATCTTTTCCCCTTGCGCCCTGGGAGGCACGCTGAACGACGAGACGATACCGCGACTCCGCAGCTCGATAGTCGCCGGCGGCGCGAACAACCAGCTTCTCGAAGAAAAACACGGCGAAGCCCTCAGAAAAAGGGGAATACTTTACGCCCCGGACTATATTATCAATGCGGGCGGCATCATCCAGGTGGCCTGCGAAATAGAGGGAATATGCGATCCCCGAAAATCGAAGGAGATGACCGAGCGCATCTTCGACACCACGGAGCGAGTCATCAAGATGTCGATCGATGAGGACTTGCCGACATCTGCGGCGGCTGACCGCCTGGCCCAACGTCGATTGGACGCCGCCCGTCGCCAAAAGTCCGCGGTCGCGGCGGACTAGCCTAAAATACGGCGATAAAACCAGACGAATCGCAGGTGGATATCTGAAATGAATGGCATGATGCTATCTGAGGACGAGCTGCTGCTGAGAAACGCGGTAAGAGATTTTGCCGACCAGGAGTTGTCCGTCCGGGCGGCGGATTACGACGAAAGCGCCGAGTTTCCCTGGGATAATCTCGACACGATGAAGAAACTGGGCCTGTTCGGCCTCACCATTGACGAGGAGTACGGCGGCAGCGGGGGCACATGGAGGCAGCTTGCGCTGGTCGTGGAGGAGCTGGCCAGGGGATGCGCATCAACAAGCCTGATTTACATCGCCCACCTGTCTCTGACCACGCAGTTCATACATCAGTTCGGCAGCAAGGCGCAGAAGCAGAAGTTCATACCCCCGCTGGCGACGTTCGAGAAGATTGGCGCTTTTGCACTTACAGAGCCTGGGGCAGGCAGCGACGCCGGCGCGTTGCAGACGAGGTTAACGAAGTCGGATGGACATTATGTGGTTAGCGGGCAGAAGACGTTCATTACCAACGCCCCTCAGGCCGAGATTTTCGTTGTGCTGGCCACCAGCGACCGAAGTCTTGGGACCAGAGGCATCAATTCGCTAATCGTAGAGAGTGGCGGCACGGGAATGACGGTGAACCCGCTGACCGGCAAGATGGGTATGCGCGCCTCGTCCATCGCCGAAGTAGTCCTGGAAGACTACGCCGTTCCCTTCGAGAATCGCATGGGCGGTGAGGAGGAGGGCTTTCGGCAGACCATGCAGTTGCTGAACTCCAGCAGGATAGCCATCGCGGCGCAGTGCGTAGGCATAGCGCAGGCAGCCTACGAGGCCGCCGTCTCCTACGCCAAGCAGAGGGCCGCCTTCGGAAAGCATCTCGCCGACCTGCAGGCCATCCAGTTCATGATCGCGGACATGGCCACCAACATCGACGCGGCCAGGCTTCTTGTGCTCCGGGCCGCAACGCTTAAAGACGAAGGACATGCCTTTGGAAAAGAGGCCTCCATGGCCAAGCTTTTCGCGTCCAGGGTTGCCGTGGAGGTGTCCGACAAAGCCCTGCAAATTCACGGAGGCGCAGGATATTTTGCTCCAGCCCCTGTGGAGCGGCACTACCGAGAGGCCAAGGTGACCGAAATTTACGAAGGCACCTCGGAGGTGCAGAGGCTTATTATAGCCAGAAACGTACTGGAATCTAAGATCGCATGAGGGCCGTCGTTTCAATAGCATTCAGCCCGACTGCTCAATTGGAAATTCATGGAAGTAATCCAGTCCCAAATAAACATTGATGGTGCCGAATTCAAGGAGAACCAGGCCAAGATGGAGGGCCTGGTTAAGGACCTGAAGGAGCACCTGTCGACGGCGGCAAAGGGTGGCGGCGAGAGGGCCATCGAGAGACAGCGCGGCCGAGGCAAGATGCTCGCACGGGAGCGCATCGAAACCCTGGTAGACCCCAATACGCCGTTCCTTGAGCTCAGCCCACTTGCGGCGTGGGGGATGTATGACGACGAGGCCGTCGCCGCAGGCATTATCACCGGCATCGGAGTCGTGCACGGCAGAGAGGTCATGCTTTGCGCCAACGATGCGACCGTCAAGGGCGGAACCTATTTTCCAATTACAGTAAAGAAACACCTCCGCGCCCAAGAGATCGCCATGGAGAACCACCTTCCTTGCATTTACATGGTGGATTCCGGTGGGGCGTACCTTCCTCTGCAGGCCGAGGTCTTTCCGGACCGCGATCACTTTGGACGCATCTTCTACAACCAGGCGAGAATGTCCGCAATGGGCATCGCGCAGATCGCGGTAGTCATGGGCTCATGCACCGCGGGAGGCGCATACATCCCCGCCATGAGCGATGAGGTGGTGATCGTTCGTGGGCAGGGCACCATTTTCCTGGCGGGTCCTCCGCTGGTGAAAGCCGCAACCGGAGAAGAGGTCGACGCCGAGACCCTGGGAGGCGCCGATGTTCATACGAGGGTATCCGGTGTAGCCGATCACTACGCCGTCGATGACCGGGACGCCATCGACATCACGCGAAACATCGTCGAAAACCTCGTCTCCGTCAACGTG
>JACZVF010000187.1 GCA_022572805.1 Chloroflexota bacterium | reverse complement strand
CACCCGCCCTGGGGGCTCTTGTTCCTGGGGGCACATCCCCCAGACCCTCTGGACTCTCCCATGACGATTTTAAGATAGTGACTAAATACCACCTCTCTTCTAATCCGGTCCAGCCGCTACCGTCCGACGGGCAACTGTTCGGCACGATTCTCCAGGTCCAGCAGCCGTTGCTTCAGGCCAAGCTGCGAGGCGCCTTTGCCGAATCCTCGAAGTGACCCGTCGCTGGCGACAACACGATGGCAAGGGATAATCAGAGCAAGCCTGTTCCGCGCCATGGCCTGTCCCGCCGCCCTGGGCGCCAACGGTTTGCCGGCCTGTGCCGCCAGCCACTTGTACGTCCTGGTCTCGCCCTTGGGTATGGAGCGGCATGCCTTCCACGCCGCCTGATGAAACGGAGAAGCGTCCTCCACGTCGATAGCCTCATCGGCCAGGGTCACATCCTCACCATTAAGGTATCGCGTGACCTTTTCCCGGAGGGGCAGGAAGCGTTCGGGGTCCGGCTCCGCGCCGTCCAATGACTCGCCCAGTTGGGCAGCGCAATCCTCCGGAGACGGCTGAGGCAACGTGGTACGTAGAAGGCCTTTCTCGGATGCAACAGCACCCATCCAGCCATATGGCGTCTCGAAGATATCGAAGTAAATTGTCATTCGGTCCTCTGACCTCCAGGCATAAGTCGTCTAATTGCTTGTGACAGCAACGGACCCCTGATGTGTCGCCATTCCTTGCCCATGTCGTCCGAATCATCCTTCGGCGCTTCGCCATCGTTTCGGCGTTCCCCCGGTCCCGCGTAGCGCATGCCCGAGTAGGCCCAGGCTATTCGGCTTGCCGGCGTGCCCACATCCTCCACCGCCCGTCCAAGAGCCGCTGCGTAGTCCAGTGGCGTCTGGTCGGGTCTTCGCGCAACGCCCGCTATGGCGCCCAACCGTGCCATCTGCGTGTACGCCTTCTCTACGGCGCTCAGGCCCCTCAAATTCCAGTTCCACACAAGGAACAGAATAAACCAGAGCACTGCGGCAGATCCCAGCGCCATGCCCGATCTTATCAGCACGATGACAATATCAAATGGGAAGGTGGTCCTCAAGTTGAAGCCATCGGCTCCAATCGCTCTGCCAAAGAGACTTTCCACAGACGTCGGGTCGACGTAGTCGGACTCGTCGCCGGAGAAGACGGATCCGCCTCTGTCGGACAACAGGCCGGAGCCAGGTCCGGTTATGAGACGGCGCTCGTGCATTGCCCATCGCGGGGTGGGCTCGAAGTCTATCCAGCCGTACTGCGGGAAGTATACCTGGGTCCAGCCGTGGCTATCGTGATCGCGGACTATACGCATACCGATTTCCTCGTCGTACTCACCCGGTGCGTATCCCGCGGCCATTCGAGTCGGCACGCCAACAGCACGCATCATCACCGTCATGGCAGACGCGAAGTAGTCGCTGTAACCCAGCTTTGTCTCGAAGAGGAAATAGTCCACGCCGTCAGCAGCTCGGGGTGGCGCAACCACATTTTCTTGATCGTAAGTGAATACATCGCTGCGAAGATAATTTTGAATCAAGACCGCCTTGTCCAGAGGGTTGTCCGTGCCGGCAGTCAAATCCGCAGCCATGTCCCTTACGCGCTGCGGAAGCGTTGCAGGCAGCTGAAGGTAGTGGTCGGTTATGAAGTGGTTATAGTCGGTATCAGCCTCCCGCAGGTCTTCGTCGGTGGCGAGCGACACGAAAGACACCATGGAGTAAGGCTCGTTCCGCTGAAGCCTCCTGGCAAATCGCCAGGATACAATCTCAGAGGCGACAGCGGCCTTGCGTTCCAACGTGAGGCCTTCCAAGAAATCGCTGCCCGTTTCCACGTCGGTCCCGTATCGCACCTCGTTAAGAACCAGGTCCGGCGGCAGGAATCTGGAGATGTATGACTCGACAAAGGAGTCCGGCAGCATCTCCTGGTCTTCCCTGATTGCGGCGGACAGCTCCTGAATATCAGTTGGAAGCAGGAAATCCGACGAATCGTCCAGCAGGTCTATTTCAAATGTCATGGGCCTCAGGGTTTCCAGCACCGCGTCGTGGCTAAGCCAGTCCAGCGAGCCACCCGCCAGGAAGTTGTCGGTTTCAAAGTTTAGCTGCAGACTTTGTTCGACCGATATCCTGTCTTTGGAGTCCGACCTTGGCGGGGGCAGCGTCTCCGGCCCGACCTCGATTTTGCGAGAATCACCGGCCAGCCATCCCTGGGACGTATATTCGCTGTATGTCTGCGATATCCAGTATGACGGGTATTCGGTATCTGCCCAGAACACGACCTCGCCCCCGAAGGATATGGCTCCAATAAACGGCAGACTCTTGCCGAAGAACCGCCCGTTGACTTCTTTCTTGGACGATACACTGGAGAACAGCCGGGCGAAGTCCTCCTCCAAACTCTCTATCGGACTTCGGACATCGCGCCAGAGCTCGGCGAGATTCTGGGAAACAAAGACCTTCATCGGCATCACGACGGCAATTATCAGCACCAGAATTCCAAACCAGAAAGCCGAGTGCATAGTTAGCCAGCCGCTGACCAACTCGAACCGCATCCCTGAGGTATCCCACTCCCGCTGTCGTTGCACCACAGTCAGTCGCACGATAAGCAGCATGGCGAAGAGAACGAACAGGAAGAACCTCGGCGCCAGGCCTTCCGGCAAGAAGCTAAGGTTTGTGAGTATGGCGACTCCCGACAGCAATATCGCAATCCACGGGTTGCTGTTTCGGAATACGAACCAGGAGCTGAAGTACCCTATCAGCCACGCAAGCGCCAGAAGGGCGATGGCGAGGGGCAGAAGGTCTGTGGACAGGCCGTTGTTGGTGGCCGCTTCATACCAGACGTCCAGCCGGGACCAAAGCTCGGACAGCCTCCCCCAGCCGGTCTCCTCCTCTGCCAGGACGCTCGCCCTCCACAGTACCACCAGGAATCCCAAAGCCAGGCCTAGCGGATGGAGCAATAGGGCAGGCAATCTCGCCTTGGACATGACCAGGCCCGCCAATGCAGCCCAGAAAATCACCGCCGGCAGGTCCGGTTGATTCACCCAGCCGGCATCCGTTATGGATTCAGCCAGGATCAATAGCATGAAAACGAGAAATATGAACGAAGACCAGCCTTGAAACGGCCGATACTGGGCCAGCATCCGCATTAGCCTGTTGCTGGTCTTGCTGGGGTCACCGCTGCGTGGGATAATTGGCAGGGCGACATCGCGGGTGCTCAAACCCTGACCTCGGCTTCCTCCGCGTCCTCAGCCACCGAAAGGTCCGGACTGGAGAAGACGTGGCTGAGCGCCACCGGTATGTCGTCTCCCTTGCTTACCACGTAAGGCGCGATACCCGAGAGGTAAAGGCTGGGCACTGTGTCCAATGTGTTGAAAAATCCGCCGAATGAGGCTCCGTCCAGCAATATAACCGCTACCCGTATCCTGCGCCGAGTCAATTCTCGCGTCGCCGTTACCCATTCCAGGCGACTGGATGGCGTGACGATGATAACAGAGCTGTTGTAACCCCAGAGCTGCTCCTCCCTGGGCAAAAGCGCCTCCAGGGGCACTGTTCCCTCAGCCTTGCTCATCGCCAGAAATTCCAGCGATCGATCGAACTGCCCTATGCCCGTATCCGCCGAAAGGAAATATCTCTCGTCACCCTGGGCCAGCAGTCCCACCGGCAGGCCAAGCCCGATGTACTTGCGGACCAATGAAGCGGCTATCGACACCGCGTACTCGTCGGTGCTCTCCTCCAGCTCACCGGCCTGGACGTCCCTGTGCAGGTCCACCAGAACCCAGACGTCGCTGGCCTGGCCAAGATCGAACTCCTTGGACATCAGCTTGCCCATGCGAGCCGTGGTGGGCCAATGCACACGGCTTATGCTGTCGCCAAAGGCGTAGTCCCGAACGCTGGAAGCATGGGGTGTCAGGTCGTGGGACCGCTTCCTCACGGAGCTGTCGCCAGACAGGTCCGCGGCCGGCACCGCAAACTCCGGAATGTCGTGGGTTCTTGGCAAAACGGTCAGCGTGCTGGTGCCGCCGTAATGTCGCTCCCGCCGGAATATGCCGAAGGCGTCGGTGTTGGAGACACGGACCGGTCCCAAGGTGTATACCCCGCGTTTGCGGGCCGGCATCAAGGTCCGCCACGAGCGAAACCCTCTGGTGGCGAGGCTTACGGCCATTCCGCTGGAATACCCGGGTAGCTCAGTCAGGTCCTCCACCTCCAGCGTGGGCTTGGGCAGCGCGCCGTGATTGCGGACCGTTATCCGCTCCTCGACGTCGTCGCCAACGCGCACTCGCCTGGACCTGCGCTCAACCTTAATCTCCAGCGACCGAAGGCTGTACCAGTTCCATATAAAGCTTAGCGCCAACGTTATGGCCAGTATGTAGGCAAGCCTGTAGAACAGCCCAAAGCCCGTGGCTGCCCCCGTGAATACGGTGACGCCAATAAGGGCAGAAATCAAATAAAAGCGTTTGAGGAGTTGTACCCTGGACCTGAATATGACTTTATCCCCTTACCCAGCCTCTCGCCTGAGCGCCAGGCACCGGCACTGACTCGACAATGCCGGACACGACGCTGGGGGCATCTGCCCCGCGCATCCTGGCCCCTGCCGAGATAATTAGCCTGTGGCTGATCACGGATACCGCCAACGCCTTCACGTCGTCAGGCAAAGCGTAGTCCCGCCCTCGAATAAGGGCCAATGCCTGGGCGCCTCTGAAAAGTGAGAGGGACCCCCTCGGTGACGCGCCCAAAGAGATGTCCTCGTGGTCGCGGGTGGCCTCCACGATGTTGACGATGTACCGTTTCAGCAGGTCGTCTACGTATATCTCGCGAGTTGCCCTTTGCAGAAAAAGAATCTCTTCTGCGGAGGTCACCGGCTGGAGCGTCTCTATGGGATGCGCCGCCAACTGACCTTCAATGATGGCAATCTCCTCATCCATCGTTGGGTAGCCCAAGGTTATCATCACAAAAAAGCGGTCCAACTGCGCCTCCGGGAGCGGAAAGGTCCCCTCGTATTCGATAGGATTTTGCGTCGCCATAACCATGAATGGACTTGGGACCTGATGTGTTACGCCTTCAACGGTAACCTGGCGCTCCTCCATGGCCTCCAGAGTTGCCGACTGCGTCTTCGGTGTCGCACGGTTGATCTCGTCCGCCAGCACGATCTGGGCAATAATCGGCCCTGCTCGGAACTCGAAATCACCTGTCTTCTGATTGTAGATGGACACGCCGGTAACATCTGTGGGAAGGAGGTCCGGCGTGAACTGAATTCGCTTGAAGGTGCAACCCGCCGACCGGGCGATGCTTCGAGCCAGCATCGTTTTGCCCACGCCGGGTACGTCTTCGATGAGGGCGTGCCCCTGGCACATGAGGGCGATGACGCCAAGCTCAATGGCGTTGTCCTTGCCAATGATGACCCGCTTTACGTTGTCCACGATGAGCTGCGCGGTTCCTCGCGCCGTCTCCAATTGTTGCAACAGAGCCTCCTCGTTTGCCCGACGCGTCACGTCCGGCCACCTGCCGCGACATAACGTAACGGCAGGTCTGTTTATACCACATATACGACGTTAGCAGACCATCGGCTTTCGAGCAAATGGGGGTGGGTTTGGCCGAGACGAGGGGCTTGCGTGGATGGCACCGAGGCGGCAGACGGGAGTTGCGAAATCGGATCGCGCCAGGGCTTGCGTAG